>CAYRTF010000038.1:7048-10306 GCA_964427165.1 uncultured Actinomycetota bacterium
GGATAATAAAGATAAATCGGGCAGCTGATGCTGGCGATTAAGTAAAATGACAATCGGTCTATCATGGTATTAGGAAAAAACAACCTGACAGAGATATTGATCGCGTGGGAAGCTTTGGAGCAGAGGAAACGGTGCTTGAAGCTGTCAGGGATTTCAATATGCTCCGGTGTGGTGATAGTGTACTGATCTCGATATCCGGCGGACCTGATTCAACCTTTTTAGCTCATATGCTATATGGACTTAAGGATGAATTCAATCTGGCTCTTTACGGTTTCTGTCTTGATCATATGACTAGAAACGGAAGATCTGCCCTGGACGCTGCATTTGTCAAGAAATTGTGCGGAGAGCTGGATATCAGGCTCTTTAGCGAAAAGATCGATGCAAGGAAATGGTGCAGGGCAAATAAGCTTTCCTTCCAGGCGGGGGCAAGAAAATTAAGGATAGGCAGACTGGAAGAGATATCAAGGAAATACGATATTGCCAGGATAGCAGTCGGCCATAATTCAGACGATAATATTGAGACTTTTCTTATGCGGTTAATAAGAGGCGCGGGCGCAAGGGGCCTCTCAGGCATAAGACCTGTCAGCGGCAATATCATCAGGCCGCTCATCAATACGAGCAGGGAAGATATAATGCAATACCTTGAGGGCCATGGCATCCAGTATTGTGTGGATCATACAAATCTTGAAAATGTGTATTTTAGGAATAAGGTAAGAAATAAACTAATACCCTTTATAGAGGAAAATTTTTTTAAGGATTTCAGGTCAAGTGTTCTCCGTTCTATCAGGATACTTAAGGATGAAGATGATTTCTTGAGAAAATATACATCAAAGCTATTGGAAGAAATTGCAAGGTTTTCAAAAAGTAAAGACGGCAAAAATATTATATATATAAAGATCCCCATAGAACCTGTCCTTTTAAGTTCCGTGGCCATAAGACGCAGGATCATATCCTCTGCAATGGAGAGAATACTCGGCTACCTTGAGGATATCAGTTTTAAGAATATATCAGATGTGCTTTCGCTCCTGGGGACTGCAAGTGGGGGCGAAAACAAATGGCTGCAGCCTATCAGGGGCCTAAGGGTCCTAAGGATAAATGGATTTATCCACATGATAGACCCCGGCTATATTAAAGAACTTCCACAGGAAATAAAAAGCTATACTTTCGAGGGTCCCCGGAAAGGGACCGGGCTGAGAATACTTAAATGTGCGGACCAGGAGATAAAGATAGATGGAGAGACAGATCTTAAACAATTTTCGATGAATCTGAGATCCGGCTTGACCGGCAGGGACCAGGAGACAGATTTTAAAAAAGCCGGGAATACCCAGGCTTTTATTGACTATGATAAAGTAAAGCTTCCTATAAAAGTGCGCAGCTGGAAGGAAGGAGACAGGTTTTATCCCCTTGGAGCAGGTGGCAGTAAAAAACTCCAGGATTTTTTTACCGACCATAAGGTCACTGTAAATAAAAGAGTAAATGTCCCTGTTTTTTATGATAGGGAAAAAATAATCTGGGTAGGAAATCATAGGATAGATCATAGAGTGAGGATTACCGGAAAGACAAAGAAGATATTGCGGATGGAGCTATTTGAAAAATGATATATATATGATTTAATAAAATAGACAATGCCTGAAGATATTATATAAGCATATGAGTATATATAGATTTAAAAAAGAAGATGGAGAAAAAATTCTGGCATACGGTGGAGAAAAAATAAAAGTACTTATCAACAAGCCTACCCTTAAAAAGAAAGTAAGGGAGCTGGGTAAGAAACTTACCGCTGATTATGAAGATAAAAACCCTGTTCTGGTCTCGGTCCTCAGAGGGTCCTTTATATTTGTAGCAGATATTTGCAGGGAATTAAAAATACCTGTGACTTTCGATTTTATGGCAGTATCAAGCTATGGAAATTCCAGGGTGAGCTCTGGTATAGTCAGGATAACAAAGGATCTTGAGTGCAGCATCGAGGGCAAGGAAGTGATCATAATAGAGGATATAGTAGATTCAGGCAGGACGCTTAATTACCTTATAAAGAATCTAAGGGCCAGAAACCCCAAAAGTATTGAAGTCTGTGCACTACTGGATAAGAATGTGCCAAGGAAGATGGAAAACAGTGTCAAATATAAGGGATTTGATATACCGAATAAATTTGTAGTAGGCTATGGTCTTGATTTTGCAGAAAGGTACAGAAATCTACCATTTATAGGATATATTGAAAATGAGTAATATTTGTACTATTATTAAAGGTTGATAAAAATTTTGTAAAAAAAAGGAGTTGTTTTAAGTTTGAAAAATAATTTTAATAAAAAAGGATTTAAGGGCAGGGGATTTAAAAACATTGCACTGCTTATTCTGCTTATAGTGGTAATGTTTTTGATCTTCAGAAATCCGCTCTTCCTGTCTCCCGATGTGACGGAATTCAGCATGGATGAGTTTGCTGCCGCAATTGAAAATGGTAGAGCTATCACGAGTGCCCCGCTTCTTATAAAAGCAGAGGAGGGAGTTATAGAAGGGGAGCTTGTGGACGGCACTCTATTCAAGGTAGCCTTCTTGCCTGATTACGATATCACACAATACCTGCTTGATAATGATATAGCTTTTAAAGTGGATAATCAGCAGCAATCCGTGTGGCTGCAAATACTCATAAGCGCGATCCCGTTTATTATAATGTTTGGTCTCATATTTTTTATGATGAATCAGCTCCAGGGCGGAGGATCCAAAGTAATGCAATTTGGAAAGAGCAAGGCAAGACTTGCTACCAAAGGTAAGCAGAGAGTAACATTTAAGGATGTTGCAGGAGTCGATGAAGCAGTCGAGGAACTCCGGGAAATAGAAGAATTCCTGGAAAATCCCAGCAAGTTTAAGGCTATGGGTGCAAAGATCCCGAAAGGAGTATTATTATATGGTCCTCCGGGAACCGGGAAAACACTGCTCGCAAGAGCGGTAGCAGGTGAGGCAGGCGTACCGTTCTTCTCAATAAGCGGCTCTGAATTTGTTGAGATGTTTGTCGGTGTAGGCGCTTCAAGGGTAAGGGATCTTTTTAATCAGGCAAAGGCAAGCCAGCCTTCAATAGTATTCATGGATGAGATCGATGCAGTAGGTAGGCACCGCGGTGCGGGCCTTGGGGGCGGACATGATGAGAGAGAACAGACCTTAAACCAGATACTTGTTGAGATGGACGGATTCAACCAGGACAGTACGGTCATACTTATAGCCGCGACCAATAGGCCGGATATCCTTGATCCTGCCCTTCTAAGA
>CAYRTF010000038.1:10316-11212 GCA_964427165.1 uncultured Actinomycetota bacterium
AGATAGTTGTTGACAGGCCCGACCTGCCCGGAAGGGAAAAAATACTTGAAATACATGCAAGGGGAAAGCCTCTGGATAAGTCAATAAATTTAAAGACCATTGCCAAACAGACACCCGGGTTTACCGGGGCCGACCTGGCCAATCTCTTTAATGAGGCATCGCTTCTTGCGGCAAGACATAATAAGAAAAAGATATCCATGTTTGAAATAGAGGAAGCCGTGGAAAGAGTGATAGCGGGACCTGAGAAAAAATCAAGGGTCATATCTGAAGAAGAGAAGAGGATAATAGCGTTTCACGAATCGGGACACGCCCTTCTTTCATATGTTCTTCCATACACGGACCCTATACATAAAATATCCATTATCTCAAGAGGAAGAGCACTTGGCTATGTCATAACTCTTCCTGAAGAGGATAGGTTCCTGAAATCAAAGAGTGAGCTTCTGGATAATATAACCCAGCTTCTGGGTGGCAGAGTAAGTGAAGAGATGAATTTTAAAGATATAACCTCAGGAGCCCAGAACGATTTGGAAAGGGCCACAAAGATAACAAGAAAGATGATCACTGAATATGGTATGAGCGACAAGCTTGGCCCTGTTACTTTCAGAGGCGAAGAGGATGAAGTATTTCTTGGTAAAGAGATCGCTTCAAGACCGCATTATAGCGATAGCATAGCCGCAGCCATTGATGATGAGACTCATAATATAATTACTTCAAGCTATAAAAAGGCCAGGAAAATACTTGAGGAAAATAAGGCAACATTATCAAGGCTTGCCGAGGTTCTAATTAAAAAAGAGACTCTTTCCAGGGATGAGATATTGAAGATCCTGGCAAAGGTTGAGACCAAGAAAGCGATCAAGGCAAAAAAAGTTGCAAGCAAGAAAAGGAACACAGTTGCA
>CAYRTF010000039.1:0-11063 GCA_964427165.1 uncultured Actinomycetota bacterium
CCCTTACGCTATCATCAAATTTTACATAGATCTCCCCGTTCTTGAAGTGGGTCCTTGAGACCTTGCCCAGTTTTATGTCAAGATTATCGGCTATCTTTTCAGAAAGCTCTGGCGCAGACGAACCTGAAAAAAGCATCATCCTTTTATTTTTTGTCTCTTCCTTTACACCCAGATTATTTTTCATCTCTTATTTCTCCTGACCTTTATTCTTTCTGTTCTTATACTTAATGGCGCCATTTCTAATATTCTTCTGCTTTGCTCTCTCGATGGCCATTACATTTTCACCGACATCGCGGGTGATAACTGAGCCAGCCGCAACTATTGCTCCCCTGCCTATCCTGACAGGGGCAATAAGCATGGTATCAGAACCGATAAAAGCATCGTCCTCGATTATTGTCCTGCTCTTTGAAAAACCATTATAATTGACCGTGACTGAAGAAGCGCCTATATTTACATCTTTACCGATTTCTGCATCGCCGACATAAGAAAGATGCGGGACCTTGCTTCCATCATCTACTGTTGATTTTTTGATCTCGCAGAATGCGCCTATCTTTACCCTCTGCCCGGTCTTTGTATGGGGCCTTATATAGCTATTTGGTCCAATATTGTTCTCAGCACCGATCTCGGCCCCTATTATCACTGAACTATTGATAATACTTCCCCAGCCGACTGCTGTGTCCGTTAGCTGGGAAAAAGGTCCGATCGTACAGTTTTTTCCGATTATTGTAGCTCCTTTAAGAAAACATGAAGGTTCTATTATCGTGTCGCATGCTATCTGAACAGTATCTTCGATATATGCAGTATCAGGATCCACTATGGTGACCCCATTTTCCATAAGTCTCTTATTTATTTTTTTTCTTATTATCTTCCCGGCTTCAGAAAGCTGTGATCTGTCATTTATACCTTTTACTTCATTGTGGTCAGCCGCGATGAAGGTACCGACCTTATGTCCCTTTTTGATCAATGTCTCTATTACATCCGTAAGATAATATTCACCCTGGGAATTTTCAGCACCTATGCTGTCAATATTTTCAAAAAGAAGCCTGGTATCAAAACAGTAGGATGAAGAGTTGACCTCATTTATTTTTTTCTCAGAAAGGTTCGCATCCGCTTCCTCTACTATCCGCGCAACCTCACCTTTTTCATTCTTAACGATCCGCCCATAACCAACGGGTTCATCAGTAATAGAAGTAAGTATCACTGCTGAAGCATCTTCCCTGCCCCTCAGGTTGATCAGGGACTTAAGGGTCTCCCTGGTTATCAGCGGACTATCACCGCTGAGTACAAGCATGCTGCGGCCAAAATCCCCGGCTCCGTCATCACGCACCATCTTTACCGCATGCCCTGTCCCGAGCTGCTTGTCCTGCTCTATCGTGCAAACAGATGTGAATTCACCGGCAAGATAGTCTTTTAGGAGTTGTTTTTTATGTCCTGCAACAACAAATATATTCTTAGGTCCAAGTCCAAGTATTTGCTTTAAGATATAGTAGATCATCGGGCGGCCGCAGATTTTATGAAGTACCTTTGGCGTTTCAGATATCATTCTTTTACCCTTGCCTGCAGCCAGTATCACAACACTTAAATCTTTTGAAAATTCCATATCAGGCCTGGTTAAATCAAACTTTTGCTTTTACAAAATCCAGATTGATTGTAACACAAAAAAGGTATTTATCTAAGCATAATCAATAAATTAATCGGCAAATTTTCCCCCGCTTATCTCCCTGGAGATCACATTATATCCAGAGCCGAAATAAACAGTGATATAGACCAGATTATTGCACTTATTTCCGAGGATCTCTTTCCTCAGGAGATACTCTGCGCCATCGGGTCCCTCTCCCTCATAGAGTCTTGAGATATCACTGGTCTTAGATGCTTTGACAGTGATCTCTTCCTTGCATCTTCCGCATATTATATTAAAAGTTATAAATTTTGACCCGCTGTCTGCAGGCATTATAAACATTTTTTTTAGGCCGTCTAAAAATCCACCCATGTTCTCCTCTTTCTATTATCCTATTAAATAATATCAATATATTTTTCCTGGGTCTGTAGCCCACCTGCACACTTCCCAGTGTTAATATCTGTTTCTTGTAATTATGAAGATTTCTAATAATATATCAAGTTCTTAACAGTATATCGCTGGGTGATGTATCTACTTTACTATAAGTAATCTCTACTACTCTATATTGGTTTCATATATATTTTTATGTGAAGCAATGTATTAGCGCTTCTCAAGTACCTTTTATTTGAGGTCACAGCCTATATGCTGTGTTTTGATCCAAGGAATAGTCTTTAGTACGCTCTTTTATCTTAATATTTTTTAGATAAAGCCCTATAATAAAATTATAGTTAATTTATATTATTTAAGCTTGGTTATTATGGTCTGGCTTGCTCCAGGTATAAACATTAAACATAATATGATGCCTTTAAAGATCTCAAAGAAAACTCAAATCTCATACCTATTTAAATATGCTGTGAAGTCGAGGATATCCAGTAGATTTAAAAAACCTTTGCTATGCAGTTTCAAGATAACAAACAGATGCAACCTTGAATGCATACATTGTCCTTTTATAAAAAACGGTGATCCGGCAGAAATAGATTTTAAAAAGGCAGTAGATATCATGAAAAAATTATACCTTGATGGTGTGAGGATACTTATTTTTGAAGGCGGGGAACCGCTGCTGTGGAAAGACAGGATGGAGGGAAAAGATATAAATGACCTTATTGCGGAAGCAAAGAAATTATTCTTCTTCGCTTGCATTACCACTAATGGTACCCTGCCATATGATAATACCGGTCCCGATATGATCTTTATAAGCCTTGACGGCCTAAAACGGACCCATAACCATATAAGGGGGAAAAGTTTTGAAAAAATAATCTCAAATATAGACAGGTCCCATAGGAAGAAAAAAATAATTATTAATACCTGTATAAGCAGGATAAATTTTATGGAGATACCAGAACTTGTAAAATACATCAATAATAAAGTTTATGGCATCACTATTCAATTTTTTTACCCCTATCCTGGAGTGGAAAACCTGAGCCTAAATCTCTTTCAGAGAAAACAGGTCCTGAATGAACTGATAGAACTTAAGAAAGAAGGATATAAGCTTCTTGATTCCTATAGTTGTTTGGAAAGGATGGGTGAAAACAATTGGAAGTGCCGTGATTTTTTAGTGGCGAGTGTTGAACCCGGCGGACAGATAAACTATGGATGTTACCTTAAAAACAGGGTAGATAATATATCATGTGCCGATTGCGGGTTTTCGGCACACTGCGAGATCTCTCTTGCTTACGGCCTTAATCCGGGAGCAATAAAAGCCGCAAGGGATATATTCTGGGATAAGTAATTTAAATCCCTTCAATGGACAGTAGTTTCTTTTTTAAATCTGGTCCCGCTGAAAAACCACCAAGACTGCCATCACTTTTTATTATACGGTGACAGGGTACCAGGAGCAGGACAGGATTTTTACCCATGGCATTTCCAACGGCCCGGTAAGCCAGGGGCCTCCCACAGATCTCCGCTATTTCTTTATAGCCGGATGTCTTTCCAAATGGGACCCTGGAGGCTGCTTCCCATACTTTTTTCTCAAATTCTGAACCTGTTAAAAAAATTGGTTCCAGCCCTATATCCTTCAGACGTCCTGCCATATAACTTGATATTTTCCTTTCAAGAATGGGAAGCTTTTTCTCAGTGACTGATACATCATCAAGGTCCCTTCTGCCGGTATTTATCTTTTCAATATAGTCTTCAAGTGAACCCGAGCTGGTGCTTATGGATGCTACTTTATGGCCATCTTCACCATCTATCCATAGATAATACAGGATTCCTATTCTTGTTTTAAAGCTGGATCTATTTATAATCATTAAACCGCTCCGGTATCATGCTGTATCCAAATTTATTTAATTCTAACCTTTATGGCAATCGACCCCTACAGTCATGCATCGACCCGGCAAACAGCCTATTATACTAGGACAAGTATATCTCCGGGACACGATCACATTTGCTTATTACCGGCTGTTTAGCCTGATAAAATTCTCGATTGAACGGTCATAGGTACGTTCTGCCTTGCTGTCAAAATAACAGGCTGGCAGTTCTCCTGCATTCCTATGATATACTATGCATTCACAGCATATTCCTTTGCGGGAACATGGCTCATAAGAACAATTACAATTTTTTAGATTCATTTCTTTATTACATTCCACAAAAAGCCTCCCTATATTAATATTCAATACCCTTTTTTGCTTTTATGCCCTTGCTGTAAGCATGTTTTATATGCAGTAATATTATTTATCTCATCAAGGACCATCATATCATAATTGCCGCTGTTTTTTTTCTTTTACAATTTAATTCATATTTATCATAATATTTATAAGAATTCCCTGAATCATAACTCTATACCCCCCCCAAAATAGACATGATCAGGAATTATCGGATTAGATTAATGTCTAAGGATAATGATACTGATGTAAAAAACAGACAGAATAGAAAAACACCATACCCTGGTCAATTTTATGGCAACCAAATATCCTTCCGTCCCTATAATCAACCTAATATGCGTAGTCACAGTCTATGTGATCATCTTTATGATATATACAAAACTATTCAAATAATTTAAGCATTAAAATATCTATGATGCAACTGCCAGAAGCGGCTGTCCATAGTATATAAAATCAGGATCATTCAAACTTAAACCCTTTCCTTGTAAAATGCTTTAAGCAGACATTCACTATGTCGGCATCGTAAAAGATACCTTTATTCTGTGTGATCTCCTTCATGGTCCTATCTATACCATGAGCTGGCCGGTAAGGCCGGTGAGAGGCCATAGCCTCAACAATATCGGCCACGCCCAGGGGATCCTTGCCTCCAGGAGAATATCTTTACCTGATAGATTTGAAGGATATCCAGAGCCATTTATTTTTTCGTGATGCTGAAGTACGATTTGGGCAACCGGCCACGGAAATTCTATGCCCCTCAATATTTCATATCCGATCTGGGGGTGGGTCTTTATCAGGTCTATCTCTGTTTCAGTCAATTGGCCGGGCTTATTGAGGATCTCAGCAGGTACATATATTTTTCCAATATCATGAAGGATCCCGGCTATACGGATCCCCTCTATCAGCCTCCCAGAAAGATCCATCTCCCTGGCTATCGCACAGGCAAGCCTGGCAGCACGCTGCTGGTGGACAGCCGTATATGGATCCCTCCTTGTTGCAGTTGTTGTTGATACAGAAAGCAACGATTTCTGTATATTGGAAAGGATAAACATCTGGACATCATGACCAATACACCAGGCTAAAACTGATGAGACCTGTTGCTTGAGTAATGATACCTTTCTTCTATGACTTTCGCTGCGAACTTATAGCTTATAAATCACTACTCAATCCCTTAGCTGTCTACAAGACAATACAATACACAAATTTTTGTACTCAATAACATTGGAGGGTTGGTATCAAATCTTATCAGGCTCCAACTCATTTACACGAAACATCTTCGGTAAAAATCACTTTCTTAAATGTTTATTATACAAAATAAATATATATACATAGTATCGTACTACATATTAACCAATAACTTCAAATAATCGAATTCTAGAAAATATCCAGATCATACAAGATTTTGAACCCGGGGATAATTATACTATTTGAAGGATATAGCCAGGATTACCGTATAGACTTGAGATATTTAGATTCTCGAGACAAATATGATTTTATATGTTTAAACCTAAAACAAGTTTACTATTCCTGATTTATAGTAAAATCATTTTTAGTTGAAAATTGGATCCCACTTTGCTCAAACAATAAGAATGATTTTGACGATTGCCAGCAAAGAAAAATCGTAGATAGGCTCCAATAGCATCATTACTGTATTGGTCATAATAATTACTACAAAAATATCTCTTATGTTCCTGTTTCAGCTGCTCTTTTCTTTAAAGGCAGCTGTCTCAAATCTGGTTATTCCATGATCTGTCTTTTCCCAGTAGAATGGCCTGAAAAATAGCTGCCACAAAGCTTTATACGCCGCAATTGAATGAAGTATCCAGTATATTGGATTTAGCAGTGAAAAGAGCACCAGATTATAATATTTTCTTGAAAATGCCGCTGCCAGATTGAGTAGAATCATTATCAGGTTACCGGCTATAAGACTTATAGTTCCCATTAATATTACAGCTTCTGGAATCGGCGGGAATATAATCACATTACGAGTGAATATCCAGAATAAAAAAGTGGCCCACATAACAGGATTGACCAAAAAGGTAAAAGGTGTTCCCGTGACTATCATCTGAAAAGAGGCCCATTTCCAGAACCCAAGAGCTTTTATAAGTTTTATGGGATTTCTGTTATATACCAGGGAAGTCTGCATATACCCTTTTATCCATCTTGAACGCTGGCGTATCCAGTTGCCAGCGCTCCCGTTTGCTTCTTCATAAGTAGTAGAATCAATAATTCCCACCCTTTTGTTTTCCGCGGCCATCCTGACCCCAAGGTCAGCATCTTCTGTTACATTAAAGGGATCCCATCCGGATATCTTTTTAAGCACGTCTACCCTGAAATGATTGCTGGTCCCGCCAAGAGGTATGGGTAATTTAAACTTAAATAAACCGCTCAATAAGTAATCGAACCAATATGAATACTCAAGAGTGAACATTCTGGTTAGAAAGTTCTCGTTTTTATTATAGTAATTTAAAAAAGCCTGGAAGCATCCATATTCTCCATTACTATTCTGGAAAGCTATTAGTGCTTTTTTAAGCTGGTCAGGTTCAGGAATATCTTCAGCATCGTAAATTACAAGATATTCGCCCCGTGCGAAATGAAGACCGTAATTACATGCTTTTGGCTTTGTGGTAGGCGTACCATTTGGAACATAAAAAAATCTCCAGCTTGCAGGAGGTTTTAAGCTTTTAGCTATATTTATAGTCGAATGATCATTCTTTTCAAATAGGAATATTACATCAAGTTTGCTTTTGGGATATTCAATATTCTTTATAGCATCTATAATACTTTTTAAAACTGTCTCTGGCTCCTTGAACAATGGCACAAGAATCGTATAGACCGGATATTTTCTTATTGTCAGTTTTTTTTCTTGCTCATTATTCTTATTGTTAAAAAATTTGTGTCTGGCTCCCGCTGCGCTTATTATAAATTTATAAGATATGGATAATAGATAAAAGATCTGTATCACCGCAAAGATACCCAGCAATACCTGATCAGTATAAAACCATAATCCCGCAGCCATGCATACAAACATCACCCAGAAAAATGCAGCCTGGGGCCTGGTTATCCTGACAGATGCAGACCCTTCAGGTTTTCTATTGTACAAACCAAATATTGTCTTTGCCTGAAGATCTTTTTTGAAGATCCTTTTCACAAGATTTGATATATCCTGGTCCGTCACTACCTTTTCGGTCACTTCCTGTATATTAAATCTATTCCTGAAGTGCTCTATGGTTTTTTTATTTCCAGGATACGCTGTCAGAAGAACAAGCCGGTTATTTTTTATATACAGCGGGAGTGCCTGAAGTTCTATAACTTCTTCCGGTTCAATATTATGGAGAATATTTTTATCAAGATCGGCGATTTGATCTTCAATTTCATTAGATACGAAAGGCAGCTTAAACTTCTTTGCCAGAACTTCATATAACTGTAATTTGCTAATAAAACCATTGCTTACAAGTATCCAGCCTAATTTTCCGCCTTCTTGCTTTTGAATCTTTAAAGCATTATGAAGGTCTTCATTGGATATCTTTCCTTCAGCTACAAGTATATCCCCGATCCTTCTCTCCCATTCAATGTAGGAATAATCATTATTTGCTCTTTTTTCCAGTAAACTATTAATACTATTCATAATATTATTATATATTTAATAATAATATATATATTAAAACATATAGTTATATATTTGTAAAGTTTCATAGTAAGTTTATATAGGACCGGAGTATTTGCAAACATATATCCTATTGTAATAAATATACCAATTTATGCTAATGCACATATTAGAGTTTTAAAGTGGGTTATAGACCCAGTAAGGTATATAAGTAGGATTGCTAAAAGAAAACTTAATATTCTCCATTATGCATTCGGACTAAAGGACTTAAAGGTCATGCATAGGAATAGACTGGAACTTCTAAAGGGAAATAACCAGATTACTGAAATTTAAGCTGGAATAGTATTAATCTTTGTTTTCCATATATTAATACTCAATACCCTTTTTTGCTTTTATGCCTTTGCTATAGGCGTGTTTTATTTCCCTTATCTCTGAGACTGTATCAGCAATATCTACAAGCTGGCCCGGCGCTCCTCTTCCGGTAAGCACCAGGCTGAGCCTTTTAGGTCTTTCCCTTATAATATTTATGACTTCCCCCACATCGACAAGTCCATAGGCAATAATATTATTTATCTCATCAAGGATTATCATATCATAATTGCCGCTGTTTATTTTCTCTTTTGCATACCGGAGCGACTCCTCTGCATTTTCTCTATCCTTTTCCATTATCTGTAGCTTACCGTCTGCAAATTTTATAAAACCTTTCCCCAGCTGCTCCATCTCAATTTCGGGCCTGAGCCTTTCCATTATCTTTGCTTCCCCGGTCTTCCATGAACCCTTTATAAACTGGAGTATAAGTACTTTCTGTCCATGACCAGCGGCACGGAGTGCAAGACCCAGGGCTGCTGTAGTCTTACCCTTGCCCCCGCCTGTATTTATGATCACCAGACCTTCTTTATTGTCTTTTTTATATTCCATTTCTTTGTCTTTCATCTAATGGTTCACCTATAGCCTTGTTATTTTATTTCAAACATATAATATCAATTATTGTTTTACTATTGTGCTTTGTCTCCTAAATATCATACACCGCTTTTAAGTATTTTGTAGAACAGGTCCATATCCATATTGTCCCTGAAAAGATCTGCAAGCCTGTCATACTGGTCCTGTTTAAAATCATTATAGGACTTTATACTGCTGTTTCCGGATCCTGATCTAATATCATTAAATGCTTTCAGTGCCTTTATTATGCTTCTCCTGAATATATAATTATCAAATACACCATGTATATAAGTACCGATTACCATTTTTTTATTCTTACTATCAAGTTTTAAGAGACCATCTCCCAATGCTGTCTCTTCATTTCCACGCCTGCTTATATTAAACAAGGGCATAATACCATCATCTGCTCCGATAACTTTCGAAACACCCATATGGATCTCATATCCCTTCATTTTTTCATTCCGACTATCCCTTTCATCCGATCCTCCCGAACCACTGAAATAGAAGTTTAGTTTGTCCCTGCTCCTGTCTTTTAGATCAAACTCTACCTGATATGTATTCTTTTCTTTTAAGTAATCAGTTTCAATATCAATAAGTCCCATGCCTTCAAGACTTTCTGTATCCTTTGATTCACTTTTAAAACGATCTGTTATCCTGGTCCCAAGCATCTGGTAGCCACCACATATACCGGCTATAGATGTACCTTCTGTATATTGCTTTATGATCTCTTCCTCGATTCCCGATCCCCTCATATAGATAAGATCGCTTATCGTACTCTTTGATCCGGGAATTATTATCATATGAGGATCAAGTCCTGCCAGATCAGCAGCATCCCTCAAATATACCAGATCCACTTCATCTTCATGCTCCAGCGCATTAAAATCTGTAAAATTTGAAATATGAGGAAGATATATGACCCCGATCACTATCTTTCCATCTACCTTACTGCTTCTTGATCTATTCAGGGAAACAGCCTTATGCTGTTGTTTTTCAAGATTTACAGAATCCTCTTCTTCAATATATATATCCCTGAAATATGGAATGGTTCCGAGTACCGGTATTTGGAGCTTTTGTGCAATAAAGTCATTACCCGGCTGCAGAAGATCCACATCTCCCCTGAACTTATTTACCAACAGGCCCTTTATATATTTCTGAAAATTAGCAGGAAGAAGTTTTACAGTCCCATAAAAACTTGCAAATACTCCTCCTCTGTCAACATCCCCCACCAGGATAACCGGAGACTCTGCAATTACAGCAGTCCTCATATTGACTATATCATTTTTCAAAAGATTGATCTCGGCTGGACTTCCCGCACCCTCGATCACTACATAATCAAATTTCTTCCTGATATCGTCCAGAAGCTCCTTTATCTTATCCAGGTAGAACTTCTTATTCTTATCATATTCTAAGGCACTCATATTCCTGAGGACTTTTCCCATGAAAATTATCTGAGCTTGTGTGTCAGCCACTGGTTTTATAAGGATAGGATTCATAAAGACTTCAGGCTCGAGGCCGCATGCTTCTGCCTGTACGACCTGGGCCCTGCCCATTTCTCCACCCGATGCTGTTACAAAGGAATTCAGGGCCATATTCTGTGATTTAAAGGGACATACACTGTAACCATCCTGCTTGAGTATCCTGCATATAGCAGCTACTGCGACACTTTTTCCTACATGAGAGGAGGTGCCCTGTATCATAAGTGATTTTGAATCTATTGCCATTCTGTCTCCTGAAAATACCTGAATGTTCTATTCATTTCAATTTAAATTACTTACCCTATAGATAATTCCCTATCTTAACATCCTCATTCCGGATTTGAAAAATATAAGGATTCCCGCTTCTATTTCTAAACTTCTATATTCTGCAGAAGCTTGCTTTTATCTTTTACTGATATCGCCCCTTCTGATAATATCTTTTCATACAATATCTTTGCTTTGCCGCCAGTATGATCTCTTTTGCCAATATCACTGCAGCCAATAACAATAACTTTCTTATTAAGGCCAAGGGCTTCCTTTACGGCTACCAGATTTGAAAAATTTCCATTACCAAATTCTACTTCCGGAAGAATAATAATATCAGACGTCTTAATAAAATCGATATTCTTATTCTGTGAGATCAGCGATATTGGTGAAAAAGGGGCCTCCACTATATATGGTACATCAAACATCTGGCATGTATCCAGATCAGAATCAAATGTATTGATAACTCCGCATGACAGGTCATAACCGTGACGATGAAGAAGATCTATAACCGGAGAGGCGGCTCCCCCACCACCTACAATATGAATCTTGATCGATTTTTT
>CAYRTF010000040.1:0-2138 GCA_964427165.1 uncultured Actinomycetota bacterium
AAGAAGAACTTAAATATTTTTGCAGTATATTGCGTTTGCCTTTCAATAGCTATTTTTGCATTTTATATTATAAATAATATTATCTAGAGAGGTGGTCAACAAAATGAAAGGGGTAATTCTTGCAGGAGGACTCGGTTCACGTATGCTGCCCTGCACAAAAGTTACAAACAAACATCTGCTGCCAGTATATAATAAGCCAATGATATATTATCCATTGAATACACTTGTAAAGGGCGGGCTCACGGACATAATGATAGTCACGGGAGGTAATAATGCTGGTGATTTCCTGAGGCTTTTAGGGAATGGAAGCGAGTTTGGCCTGAAGGATATCAGCTACACATACCAGGAAGGTGAAGGCGGAATCGCAGAAGCATTAAAGCTTGCAGAGAATTTTGTAGATGAAGACAAAGTTATTGTCATGCTGGGGGATAATATAATAAAGGATGATATCTCAGAAGCCATAATAGAATTTGAAAAACAGCCAGAGGGAGCAAAGATATTCCTAAAAGAGGTAAGCGATCCTGAAAGATTCGGAGTGGCAGAGATAAAAGACGGCAAAGTAATAAATATTGAGGAAAAACCGGAGGATCCTAAATCAAATTATTCTGTGATAGGCCTCTATATGTATGATAGCAATGTCTTCGATATCGCAAAGACCCTGAAGCCCTCGAACAGGGGAGAGCTAGAGATAACTGATGTAAATAATGAATATATAAGAAAAGGCTTAATGACATATTCCATCATCGATGGATGGTGGACAGATGCGGGAACATTTGAATCCCTGTACCGTGCAAGTAAATTAGTGGCTGAGGATAAAATATAACTTCTAATAGTTGTTTAAGTATTAATATTTCTACTATATATTAACTATATTTGTTGAGTGGCAGGCGGCGCATGACCTGACCTCGTGAAATCCCTTCCAGCTCTTATCAGATATTATATATGCCCAGCTTACTTCCTGGCCCTTATCATTATTCTGGATCGCCCATAGATTCCCCCGGATAACTGCGGCAGGATCTGGGCCGGATGCCTCTTGATCATCACAGGAATTTAAAATACCGCCATCCCCTGATATTTTGCCTGACATATCCGGGTCATTTACCTGACAGGGACCTGTATCAATACAAACAGCATTGGGATAGCTTTTCGATGCGCCGGCAGCTTGCTTCTGCCTGGCATGATTTTTTCTCAGGGTATCAAGGGCTTCTTCCAGCACACTGCTGCCATCGCAACCTTTATACTCTCCGCGATTCTGGAATATAAGGGCATTACCCTGTTCCTTTGCTATACCGTAGAATTTCTCTGTATTGCCGCATTCTAGACATTTGTACATCTTACCTCCTTAAGAGTTGATTGGTCAGAGTTGAAAGCCCTCGGTTATTGTAGGTTATTATAGTATATTACTAGTTAAAATCAATATTAAATTACAAAATTATAATAGAAAATTATATTATAATATTAATTAATAGTTTAATGTACAGATATACGACAAGTGTATACAGCAGGGTGATTGACTAATAAAAATCACTTTGCTAATATTCATAAAATTCTGCTAATATATATTTATTAAATTAAATTAAGGAGCAGCACTATATGGTTCACATGCAAGTCCCCAAAGACCAGGTAAAAGTAAGAATAAAAACTGAGTCAGCCATTATCAGCGGAATTGTGCATACCATGGTAAACGGGAGGCTGAGCGACTACATAACTTCTCATGTAGGCAAATTCATTCCTGTTACCGATGCTGAAGTAATGTATCTTGAGAAGCCCCGGAAAGACTTTGAAAAAAACGGTGCGAAGCGGGAAGTCGTATTTGTAAATGTAGAAAAAATAGAAATGATTGAATATTTATAAAATTTTTATGGAAGAAAATTGACAAATTCTATTTATCTAATATAATAATATTAGAATATATAAATTTAGATATTTGTAATATTCATTCTATTTGTATATATGTTTAATTATTATTAAGTAATGGTCATAGAAAGGAAGATCATGTCCGATAATGTTGTGCAGCTGACAGATGATAATTTTGAAACTGAGGTAATAAAATCAAGTGCGCCCGTCCTTGTTGATTTTTGGGCCGTCTGGTGCGGTCCCTGTAAGATGATAGCGCCTGAGCTGGAAAAGCTTGCCGG
>CAYRTF010000040.1:2148-11011 GCA_964427165.1 uncultured Actinomycetota bacterium
CCGGAGAAAAAAGCAGCGATGTTTTAAAGATCGGTAAGTTAAATGTTGATGAAAACAGGGATACTGCCATTAAATACGGTATAAGCAGCATACCCACGCTGCTTTTATTCAAAGATGGCGAAATAGCCAAGAAACTTGTAGGCGCCATGGGAAAAGACAGGATATTAGATGAGGTCGGAGAATTCATTTAATCAGTGACGCAATTATTATCTGGTACTTCAGGGTATAGCTGTGCCGGCTGGACAGGACCTTTTACCCTGAAGGACTGGATAAAAGTGAGAAACTTTCTTTCTATAGCATATTCTTTAATAAGTTCGAGATAAATTTCACACATTATACATAAGATACCTGCCCCATATATTTGACCGCATGGCGGCAAAGGCTGCAGGTGGCTTTATTTCCGTGTAAAAAAACATACAGCAGCAGGATGCATGCCCGGTCCCGCAGAGGGTTGTAGGGTTTATACCGATTCCTGGCACCTCTTAAGGGATCAGGAAACCGCGGGACAGCGCTGATGCGGTTTCTGCTGGCTCCCGGTCATATTATACTTCACAAAATCAGTCTAATTATATAGAATCTATAGGATAGTTTTAGCAAAGAGTTACAGCTTTCATCAGCGGGTTTAGATAAGAAACAATCAGATAGGTATATATGTTTAAAAAAGTAGACAGCAAAGTGAACCTTGTAAAGCTTGAGGAAAAAACTTTAAGCTTCTGGAACAAGAATAGAATATTTGAAAAGAGCCTTAAAAAAACTGAAGGCGGAAAAAATTTTGTATTTTATGAAGGTCCTCCCACAGCTAATGGGGCTCCCGGGGTGCATCATGTGCTTTCAAGGGTATACAAGGATATCTTTCCAAGATTTAAGACGATGAAGGGTTATTATGTATCCCGGAAGGCAGGATGGGACACGCATGGACTGCCTGTAGAGCTTGAAATAGAAAAAAAGCTCGGGATAAATTCCAAAGATGAAATAGAAAAGATAGGCATAGAGAAATTTAACCGCTTCTGCAGGGAAAGCGTGATGAAGTATGAGGAGGAATGGAAAAAGCTTACCGGGAGGATCGGTTTCTGGCTTGATATGGATAATGCCTATTTTACATTCAAAAATGAATATGTAGAGACGGTATGGTGGATACTGAAAAATATCTGGGACAGGGACCTCCTTTATGAGGGGCATAAAATAGTGCCTTATTGCCCAAGGTGCGGAACGCCGCTGTCATCCCACGAGATTGCGCAGGGGTATAAGGAAGTCGAGGATTATTCGGTTATAGTAAAGTTTGAGCTGGCCGGCCGCAAAAACACATATCTGCTGGTATGGACAACGACTCCCTGGACCCTTATATCAAATGTCGCAGCAGCAGTAAATGCAGACTCTACCTATGTGGAGGTTGAATATGAGGGCCAGAACCTGGTACTTGTAAAGGATCTTGCGGATACCCTTTTCGGGGAGGATCGTCCATGCAGGCAAGTAGCAGAGTATGAGGGATCCGGGCTCGTTGGTGCCGCATATGAGCCGGTTTATGATTATGCTGATGGCGACAGGAAAGCATTCCATATAATAAGCGGAGATTTTGTATCGACTGGCGAGGGAACGGGAATAGTGCACATAGCGCCGGCATTCGGTGAAGACGATATGGAGGTAGGAAGGAAAAACGGACTTCCAGTGGTGCAGATGGTAAGTCAGGGAGGGCGTTTTTTGGATAGCGTAGAGAAGTTTTCCGGAATGGGCATCGAAGATGCAAATCCAAAGATAATATCTGATCTTAAAAAAAGGGGGCTTATCTTTGAGATAAAGAAATTTAAGCACAGCTATCCATTCTGCTGGAGATGCGATACAAGACTTATATACTATGCCAAGAAGAGCTGGTACATAGCCACTACAAAAATAAAGGATGACCTTCTTGCTTCAAACGAAGGGGTCAGGTGGTATCCCGCTCACATAAAACACGGAAGATTTGGAAACTGGCTCGAGAATAATATGGACTGGGCGCTTACACGCGAACGCTACTGGGGAACGCCGCTGCCGATATGGGAAGATGAAGACGGCCACAAATTATGCATAGGAAGCAGAGCTGATCTTGCAAAATACGGCAAGGATATCCCGGCGGACCTTGACCTTCACAGACCCTATGTCGACGATATTACCCTTGCCTGTCCTGAATGCGGCAAAGATATGAAAAGAGTAAAAGATGTAATAGACGTATGGTTTGACTCAGGTTCCATGCCATTCTCCCAGTATCATTATCCATTTGAAAATAAAGAAATATTTGAAGAAAATTACCCGGCTGACTTCATATGCGAGGCGATCGACCAGACCAGGGGATGGTTCTATACAATGCTTGCAATATCGACACTGCTGAATAAGAAGTCCAGCTTTAAGAATGTGCTTGTACTGGGCCTCATAAATGACGATAAGGGCCAGAAGATGTCAAAATCCAGGGGCAATATTGTAAAGCCATGGGATATACTGAACAATCAGGGAGCTGACGCGCTCAGGTGGTATTTCTTTACAAGCGTATCACCCTGGACGCCAAAAAACTTCTCTGAGAAGGCAATAGATGAAGTAATAAGGAAATTCATACTGACTCTCTGGAATACTTATTCATTCTTTGTAATATATGCAAAGATAGATAAATTCAATCCTTACGAGCACGATCTGCCGGCAGCAGAGCGTGAAGAAATAGACCGCTGGATAATCTCAGAGCTCAACAGGACCATAAAGGAAGTGGACAGGCTGCTGGAGGACTTCAATGTTACCGATAGCGGAAGGATGATACAGGATTTTGTGGATATGCTGTCAAACTGGTATGTCAGGCGGAGCAGGAGAAGGTTCTGGAAAAGTGAAGAAGATAAAGATAAGATAAGCGCATACCTTACACTTTATGAATGTCTGATAACTGTAACAAAATTATTGGCGCCATATGTACCGTTTATAAGTGAGGCTCTCTACCAGAACCTTGTTGTAAACCTCGGCAAGGGCGCAGAAAGCGTACATCTTGAGGATTTTCCCACGGCAGACGGGACCCTGATAGATGAGGACCTTAGTTTTAAGATGAATAATGCAAGAAGGGTAGTAGGGCTTGGGAGGGCCGTAAGAAGTAAAATAAATATAAAGACAAGACAGCCCGTACAGAAAGTCTTAATACACTTTGATGGAAATGGAAAAATCAGGGAAGCCATAAGCCATTTCAAGGAAGTCATACTGTCTGAGCTGAATGCAAAAGAGATAGAGTTTACAGAAGAGCTTGCAGAACTCGTATCCTATGATATAAAGCCCAATCTTGCAGTTGTCGGTAAAAAATACGGACCTATGGTACCCGGTATCAGGAAAGCCCTTCAAGAAGCAAGTTCAGTCCAGATAGCGCTTAAGGTAAAGAATGAAAAGATAGTCAAGCTGGAAATAGACGGAGAGAAGTTAGAGCTCGAACCGGGAGAGCTGCTTGTAGAGATAAAGAATAAGGAAGGTATAGGAATTGAGACAGATGGTGAATTTACCGTAGGTCTTCCAACTGAGATATCAGAAGAGCTTGCAGCCGAAGGTTTTGCACGCGAGCTTGTCCACCATATACAGAATCTCCGCAAAGAAGCGGGTTTTGAGATAGAGAACACAATAGAGGTATCCATAGAGGCTCCAGAAACTCAGCAGGAAACGATTAATATGTTTAATAGGTATATATCAAAGGAAACCCTGTCAGGCAGCATTGGCCTGGACTTTGATCCCGGAATGTTTGTAAAACAGGTAAAGGTGAACGGGATCAGTTTAAAAATTGGAATCAAGGTAGTTGGGAGTATAGTATAAGATGATAAACAAAAAGAGAAGCGTGCTCATGAATGTGTATTTTTTATTAACCGGCGTGGTTATTTTAATAGCCGACCAGATATCAAAATATCTCATCTCAGTAAATGTAACCGAAGGTGCGACTATAGAAGTTATCCCAAAATTTCTATATTTTATAAATATTAAAAATACCGGCGCAGCATTCGGGATGTTTCAGTCATACACAAAGATACTTACTATAATATCCCTTGTGGCGATATTCCTCATAATAATACTGAAGGTGATGCTGAACCTCGAATTTGTCTTCTACAATATAGCCCTTGGATTTATTTTAGGCGGCGCGCTTGGAAACCTTGTCGACCGCTATTTTGTAGGGGAAGTCACAGACTTTATAAGCTTCACATTTTTTGGGCCCATATTTAATATTGCAGATAGTTTTATTGTAATTGGATTTATCCTCATTATAATATTAATATTAAGAGAGTATTTAAAACAGGGAAAGACTAAGGGGAGTTGAGCACAAAAGAAGCCGACAGCCACTTATTTAAAATAGATCCCGGATTATCGGGAGAGCGGATAGATAAGTTTCTATCCAAAAATTTAGAAGATATATCGCGCAGCCGCATACAGAAGCTTATTGCCGGGGGCAAAGTCCTGGTAGATGGTGCCCGGGTGTCAAAGCACCACAGGCTCGTTTGCGGGCAAGAGATAAGCGTTGAAGATCTTTCATCTATAAACACAGGTCCCGATGTAACCGCAGAAGCGACCGATTTAAAGATCGTGTATGAAGATAAAAGCATCCTGGTAGTATCAAAGGATGCAGGCATGCTTACCCATCCTGCCCCGGGAAATGAAAAGAATACACTGGTAAATGCGTTGATGTATCACTGCAAAAATCTCTCCAGGCTCTCAGGCAGCGAGCGTGCGGGGATAGTGCACCGGCTGGACAAAGATACATCCGGACTGCTGATAGCGGCAAAAGATGAAAATGTCCATCACAGACTCTCCGAAATGTTTGCCGGACGCAAAGTTAAAAAGACCTATATGGCCCTTGCCGGGGGAAGATTTAAGGAAGACAGGGGGGAGATAAAGCTTCCTGTAGGCAGGTCAAGGATAGACCGCAAGAAGATGTCGGTTGCAATAGATAATGGAAGGGACGCGGTAACTGCATTTGAAGTGGTGGAAGAGTTCCGCCAGGCGGCACTGCTCAATGTATACCCCCGTACCGGGAGGACGCATCAGATAAGGGTGCATCTTAATTATATAGGCCATCCAATAATAGCCGATCAGGTATACGGCAGCAGGCTTTCATCAAAGATAGCAAAGAATATAGGGCTTGAGCGCCAGTTCCTGCATGCTGCAAAACTTGAATTTACCCATCCGTTAACGGAAAAATTAATGGAATTTGAAGATCCGCTTCCACTGGATCTATTAAAAAGCCTTGAAAAATTAAGGGAAGGTGAAAAGATGTAGCTCAAAGACAACAGGCAGTATAGAATTATTATTACAATAAATCAGACAGGAGAGAAAATAAATTGGCAAATATCAGAAGGATCGTATTGGACGTTTTAAAACCGCATTCACCGAATATACTTGAGATAGCCAAGCAGCTGGCGGACCTTGTGGGAGTCGATGGTGTAGATATATCCCTTATTGAAATGGATCAAAAGGTTGAAAATGTAAAGATAACCTGCGAGGGCGACTCAATAATATATGAACAGGTAGAAGCAGTAATAAAAGCAAATGGTGCCTCCATCCATTCTTTAGATAAAATTTCAGTAGGCACCAGTTTAGTCGAAGAAGCCGTCACCCATCAGGATTAACTGTCAGGGACCTGTACCGGAACAGATCCAGGTCCAATTCCCGGACAAGAGTATATCAGGTGGACCTTATTTCCTGCCTCATAAATAATACATATGACAGAGCAAAACATATAATAGCCAATGCTATTATAACCACAAGCTGCGGCCATACCTGGATCAGGCTCTGACCAAGTGACAGCGGACTTGAGATCATGCTGGCTATATCGCTCTGGAGTATGGGCCTTAGCATGAAATGCCCCCCGACAGGTATCAGGAGTATTGCTATCGTCTCTGTAAACAGAGTTGAAGGCGATATCCTTAGGATGCCCTGCTCAATAGAATAATTTTGCACCTGCATCGCCGTGGTTGCCCCTTCAAGCGGAGCTATGGCATTTGCTATGGCATTTGCAATAATCGGAAGGAAAAACATCAAAAATATCCAGATTGCAATAGCGGTAAGTATTGATGCCGCGGTTCTTTCCATGATCACTGAGAACAGTATGGAAAGCCCCATCCAGAATCCGCCATAGAAAACGCATATAAATATAAGGAAGAATATCCTCAATATCTCTTCTGTGGTAGGAGGCACGCCGATCGATGTGAGCCCCACACCCGCTATTATAAAGGCTATGCTTGCAACTATGATGGAAAGGGTAGTGACCCCTGCCAGGAACTTTCCGTTTATTACGCTATCCCTGTATATGGGCTGCGACATGAGCCTTGAAAGGTTTCCACTGTTCCTCTCGCTGTTTATCGCATCAAAACCAAAGATTATCCCGATTATAGGGATAAAAAATGATATAAATGATATAAATGAGGGGAGGACATCCCCGCCGGTTGTGTAAAGTTTTAAAAACACAAACTGGTCCAGGGCACTTGCAACGTCCCTTATATTCTGCAGCGCAACATAAGTCGAGGCAAGGCCCGCGATATATACAAGGGCGATCAGGATCAAAAACTTCTTACTGGCAAAGTGATCTGTAAGCTCTTTTCTAAATACGGTAAGTACACCTCTCATATTACTCCTCTTCCTTAAAGTATCTTAGGTAAATCTCTTCCAAAGCATCCTGCTTCATCTCCATCCTGGTCATGATTATTCCCGCATGTGCGATGATCTTTGAGACATCTTCCCGGAGGTCCTTATCGCATGAAACGGTCAGCTTCAGTCCGTCAACCGCTACACTAAGCACCTTTGGGATCTTTTTAATATCCGCTATGAGCCCATCCGGGACCTTTGCAAGCTCTATTTCAATACGGTATTTACCGCCGCCAAAGAGGTTCCTTCCGAGTTCATCCATCTGGCCCTCACCGACAAGTTTCCCCTTCGACATTATACCCACTCTTGCACATATTTTCTGTACAAGATTGAGCTGATGAGAGCTAAGCATAAAGGTTATACCCTTTTCCCTGTTAAGATCAAGGATGGTCTGAAGTATCTGGTTCGCGACCTTGGGGTCAAGACCCTCCGTAGGCTCGTCAAAGATGACAAGCTTTGGGCTTTTTACCAGTACATCCGCAATACCGAGTCTCTGCTTCATGCCTTTGGAGAATGTCTTTACAAGCTGCCTCTTATTTTTACCAAGGTTTACCATATCAAGGACCTCATCGATCCTCTCCTCTATTTTCCCGTAGGGAACCCTGTTAAGCTCTGCAGTATAGGCAAGGTTTGCATATGCAGACATGTCCTCATAAAATCCGACCTTTTCTGGAAGGTAGCCGGTGATGGACTTAACTTCCAGGGGTTCCCTGGTAGAGTTAAATCCAGCAACACTGATACTGCCTGAAGTCGGTTCCGTAAGGCCAAGAAGCATGAGTATTATAGTAGATTTTCCGGCTCCATTGGGCCCAAGCAATCCGAATAATTCTCCCTCTTTGATCTCAAGGTTAAGATGGTCAACAGCAGTAGTTGTCTCGTTATATACTTTGGTAAGCTCTTCTGCAACTATAATGTTGTTGTTTTCACTCATTTTTTATCTTCTTCCTAATCTTGCAAAAATAAATGCAACTGCAACTATGACAATTACTATAACAGCAATACCGATGATCCCCCATATAGTCGGGGTCTCAACAGTGATCCTGAGTTCTATATCGTCTTCAGCATTATCGGCCTTTGCTGTGAATTTAACAATATAGTCGCCCGCGATGGCCTTATCGGCAGGGCTTATATTGGCGTCTATCTCTATATCTTCTCCAGCTTCTAAAACTTCGATCTCGTCATTGTCAAAAGTTATCTTCCAGCCTTCAGGCTCAGATGAGCTCAAAGTTATATTCTCAATATTTGCAGAACCATTATTTTTAATGATCAGTTTATAATGATTGTCTTTTCCGGAGGTGACATCTGTTGAGAGTCTTCCGGTCTTTGTCTTCAGGTCCATTTGATAAGTAGAAGTGATTATTGCCTTAAACTGGACGCTTCCCTCCAGCGGATCGTCTTCTATGCTTGATTTTATTGTGACCTTGATATCAAATTCACCCGGATCCATATCGATAAGAGGGACAGCAACTACCCTCAAGTTTTCTTCGGTAGCATTTTTTAGCTTGACTGCAGTGATCTCTGTTTCTTTCTGGTAAGCGGGAGTAGCAGCGGCAAACCAGCCTTCAGGATATTCAACTATGATATCGAATATCTTTTCTTTTACATCCTCTTCAAGGCCATATGGCTCATCACCCATATCATAAGTTACCTTAAATGTGAATTCATAAGCCGTACCCAGCTCTGCCTGTATCTCAGGATATACGACATCGAATTCTAAAGTTTCCGGGTCTGGGGGCGGAGGCGCTATGACTTCTTCTTCATCTGCGGGTGTTTCGTCATCGGCTGCCATAAGGGCTCCCGGTATCATCACCAGTACGGACAATACAAATACAAGCATTAATATAAATACTGGTATTTTTCTTTTTAAGATTTCCACTTTTTGGTCTCCTTTTCTAATATTACTTCATTTTAAATAAGTTCTGTCTACTTCTTTTGTCAAATGAAAATTTTAATGACTTTGAGAGTAGATGTCAATATAAAGTATGGATATAAAGTATGGATATATAAAGTATGGATATAAAGTATGGATTGTGTTGTATGAAATTGCTGATTATTAAATTTTAAAAAACTAATATAATGCTTATAGATCATTAGATTATAAACATAGGGTTGAGAGCGACAATCGAAATGATATATTTTGCAAAAAACAGTCCTTTTATAAGATCGTTTTTTTACAGATACTATTTGATTTAAAAATATTCTGGATAAAATATATATTATTCATAATTTATAAAGTACAATATTT
>CAYRTF010000041.1:0-1810 GCA_964427165.1 uncultured Actinomycetota bacterium
AAGTGAGGATGAAGCTCCCATGGCTTATGTTGCTATTCTTAAAAATAAAAATATTTAAATGAATAGTCCGGAATATGTTCAAACAAGCCTTGCGGCGGCTCTTTCCCTGGGTATGGAAAAGGGCAGATTTAAGGACAGGGTACAGCTTACAGGATTAAATCTTCTCCTTATTTATGATAAACCCTGCATAGGTAAATGCGCATACTGCGGTATTTCAAAAGTGCGCCCCGGTGCAGGCGGAAAAAAGACATTCATAAGGGTCAAATGGCCCACTTATAAGCTTAGTGACATACTTGAAAGAACACTTGTATACCCCCACTCATTCCAGAGAATATGCATATCCATGGTCACACACAGGGACGCAGTAAAAGATACTATTTCCATACTCCGGAAAATAAAGGATAGGATCGATCTGCCAGTAAGTCTTCTTATATCACCGACTATCATAAATAAAAGGGAAGTATTTTATAGGTTTAAAGAAGCAGGAGCAGATATGATAGGCGTTGCACTTGATGCGGCAACCCCTGAACTCTTTGATAAATACCGGGGCAGCGGCGTAGAAGGTCCGCACAAATGGGATAAATACTGGAAAGTCCTGAAGTGGGCAACAGAGATCTTCGGAGAATACAGGACAGGTATTCACCTTATTGCCGGGCTGGGAGAATCAGACAGGGAGATGGTGGATACTATAGCCAGAGCATATGCCATAGGAGCAAGAACACATCTATTCTCATTTTATCCAGAGGGCGGAAGCATGCTCCAGGACCATCCGGCACCAGAACTTTTAAAATACAGGAAGATACAGATAGCTGCCTATCTTATAAACCACAAGGGCCTGGGGCCTGATATTATAAAATATGACAGAGATGATTCAATAAATGGTTTTGATTATGATATCAGCGGGCTTATTGAAGAAGGCTTTGCATTCATGACTTCAGGCTGCCCGGGTAAAGACGACCGGTACGCTGCCTGCAATAGGCCCCTTGCAAATGAAAGACCCTCTGAGGATTTCAGGAACTATCCATTTGTCCCCGACAGCAGGGACAGGGAGACAATAAGGAAACAGCTTGAGAGCCTGCTTTCTTGAAAAAGTATGACTATGACCAAAAACATACATTCAAACAATAAAGAGAATAAAGGAAGCAAAGACATCGAAGACAATAGAATCCTTACATTTGCTGTGCCGGGCGGAAAAGTCTATATAAATGATTATTATACCAACTCTCCCGGCAGCTTTCTAAATATAAGCATAACCGGCCAGGAGTGCGAACTCATGTGCCGGCACTGCCAAAAGGAACTTCTAAAAGGTATGTCTGAAGCCTGTGACAGTAAAAGACTTGTGGAGCTTACAGAAAAATACATGAAGAGAGCCAAAAACGACTCGAAAGACAAAAACAATGGATCCCTTAAAGGTATGCTTATAAGCGGTGGATTTGACCTGGAGGGAAAACTTCCGGTAAATAATATCCTTTCTGGAGTAAGCGAGCTTAAATCAAAATACCCATTCCTTACAATTTATATACATGCAGGATTTTTAGATGATGCCGAAGCGGCCGCACTTAAAAGTTCGGGAGTCGATGCTGTCCTTGTAAACCTTATAGGAAGCCAGAAAGCTATAAGGGAAGTCTATAATCTCAGGAACCGCACATATAGCGACTATCTTGATACCATAAAACTGCTAAAGAGCCATGGGCTGAAGGTATCACCCCATATTATAATCGGACTTGAGAACGGAACGCTTTCGGATGAGTTTACGGCAGTAAAAGACGCGCTGGCTCTCAGAGTAGACTCGCTTGTTTTTGTTGTGCTC
>CAYRTF010000041.1:1820-4139 GCA_964427165.1 uncultured Actinomycetota bacterium
AAAGGCTTCCAGGAGCGGAGATTTTATTTCTTCAAAGGTCCCTTATGATGAGATCATAAGACTTGTAGAATATGCCAGGGAACTTTCGGGGGACGTTATTCTATCATTCGGTTGTGCAAAACCTCCAGACAGCAGCAGGCACCTTCTGGAGATCGGATTAATAAAGGCCGGCATAGACTCTGTGGCATTTCCTGCAGAAGAGACCATACGGTTTGCTGTAGAAAATAGAATAGCACATACATTTGTAGAAAAATGCTGTGCTATTTTATAAGATCCTATCGTATATAGCTTAGCGGATTACTTCTTCTTGCTTTCCCTTTCAGCAGCTTCAAGCATCTTTTTGGCTATCCTGAGTTCGGTTTTTCTCCTGGTCTCTTCTGTGTAAACCCTTAATTCTGCTACCAGCCTATTATACCTTGTGATAAATATTGTATCGCCCAGATTTTCAGTCAGGTATTTTGTTAGATTGACCCTCAATTCATTGGTATCTATCTTCTTTATATCATCATCGTATGTCATGTCATTACTCCTCATGATTACAACATTATAATTAATATTTTATTTCTTTATAAAAAATTTTTTAATAAATATTTTATAGTATTATCTCATATTTAATTAAAAATATCTATGATTAAATGAATTAATTATAATATTTTTATTTTATTATAAAATATCTTCCTAAAAAATATAATAAAATATGAAAACAATACAAAATAATTGATAAGAATCTGTATTTTTTATTGTGAGTGGACCTGATGCTACCTTTTCATAAGGCCGTAAAGGTATCCGAATATCTTAGCAGTATCTATGTATATGAGAAGAAGCGGTATAAAGAATAATGCACCGATCCTTGCAGCCGGGGTGGGCCTGCATTTTTCATTACCCTGCCATTTGTAAAACATCCTGCGGTAAGACCTGTAACTGTAAGCTGGAAAGAGAAATATGAACGACAATAGGATGTATGGACTGAAAAATACCGCAGTCAGCATAAGTGCAAGAAAACCAGCACCTGTCAAAAACCTTATAAGATGCCTTATGGGATACATCCTTCCAAGTGCATCTCCCTTTGCATACCTGAAAAACTGCCTGAATATCTGGTCAAGGTTCTTCCTCATCTTCCAGTGGACAACCGCTTTAGGATTGAACCGGAACCTGCATCCGGCTTTTTTGAGATTAAAGTTAAATCTCATATCCTCGCCATAATCGAGATCTTCAGGATAGCCTCCTACTTTTTTCCAGTCCTCTTTTTTAAAACAGATATTCCTGGAAGACGGCATAAAGCTTTCTTCACGGGTCTCATCCAGCCCCGGCATTATACATAAAGCCTGGCATTTTTGTAAAAAACTTGTGCAATCAGCATAATTCATGCCACCCACAACCAGGTTTTTCTTGCTGCTGCTTTTATTTTCCGGCATGCTGCTTATCTCTTCCAGCCAATCAGGATCAATGCGGCATCCGGCATCACTTACACATATATATTTTCCTTTTGATCTTGATATTGCGGTATTCCTGCCCCTTGATATGCCCGCGCCTGGCTCCTTAAGCAGTATTGCTGTCAGCACATCCCGTTTCTTTCCCCGGGCAGCAGCTCCACTGCCGGAACGGCCAGGAGGATCATTCTCTATATCTTCACTCATCTCAAGGTTTATTTTGACTTGACGGTCCGAGACGGCCCAGTCTTCAAAGAAATCTTTTGCCAGGTCAAAGGTCCTGTCAGTAGAACCTCCGTCTACGATGATCACTTCTCCCGGAAGACATGTCTGGCATTTAAGGCTCTGGAGGAATTCGATTATTGAATCCTCCTCATCATATACTGTGGTAACAAAGCTTACCTGGCCGAGGACTGGAATATTTCCAGCGCTATACTTTATCATGGCTTTTTTTCTGTTTTCTCCAGCGTCTCTGGTCCTATTGCCCATAGAAGGTCTTCCTCTAAGTTTTTTTGATCAGATATAATTATATAGTTTTTTTACAAAAATATTTTTTAAGCGCCCGGCTGTAATAGCTGACTCTCCCCTGTTTTCTTATATTTGCTGAAAAAATTGAAGCCGCACCAAAGACAATAATACGGTTCATGACCCCTGTAAAATACAGGAAGCTAAGAAAAGCTGCATGGAACGGTGAGTAGTTTTTTAAAAAGTAAAGGCGGCGGCTCTTCCATATCCCTGATTCTCTTTCCGCCATATCCCTGGAAGCTATCCCGCTGTCTTCATGGATTATTGAGTATCCGGGATAATAATAATTTTTATGTCCCATCCTAAACAGCCTCAGGCAAAGGTCAGCGTCCTCGCTATACATGAAATAGTCTGTATCAAATCC
>CAYRTF010000041.1:4149-8161 GCA_964427165.1 uncultured Actinomycetota bacterium
CACCAGCTCATAAAATAAGAGCCGAATATGCGGCTGTTTGAAAAGATGCGGTGCAGAAAAAAGCTTTCATAAAACTGTCTGGCAAGCGTAGGGAGGGCTCTGCAGCTGTAGTGAAGCCTGCCCGACTTCCCAATTATTTTTGCCCCCACGACTCCGGGGCTTCCGGATTCTTTATAAAATCTCAGCAGGGGGCCGATATCATCACCGGTCATCTTGCAGTCAGGGTTTAAAAATAGGAGGAATTTTCCACCGGCAGACTCGGCTCCCTTATTGGACGCCTCACCAAAACCGGTATTGCTCCCCATTTTCATGAGCCGGAATCTCTGATCATTGGAACAAAAATCCTTAAGGTATTCCGCACTTCCGTCAGTGGAAGCATTGTCAATTATGATGACTTCAAAATCCACTCCGCCATCCCCAACAACATCCGTACTTTTCGCCGTGCGGCCCCTCAGATGTTTCCTTATACTTTCAAGGCAGTCCTCTATGAAGCCACTGCCATTATAGTTTACAATTATTATACTAAGATCTTTCATATATCCTGATAATATCCAACCCCCAAAAGAGTGCTGCATGTCCCCTTAAGGGCGGGTTTTATATATTCCTTATTATCTACCCTTGAGTGTTTAATATTTCTTTAATGACAGATAGAAGTTCTTTTTTAAAACTGCTATTTGAAAACTTCTGGCAATTCCTGACTGCATTTTCCCTGATCTTTCCGGAGTCCACTTCACCCTTGATTATTTTAAGCGTCAGGCCCGATAGCTCCTGTAGATCGCTAAAGAAAAACCCATCGACTCCATCTTTGATGATCTCTTTCTGGCCGCCTTTGTTTATTACTACCGGTATGCATCCCGCTGACATGGCCTCTGCAGTAGTAATGCCAAAATGCTCAAATTTTTCCGGGTGCGCATTTTCATCTTCGCCAAGTCCGGAAGCATGCCAGAATATGGATGACTTTTTAAATAGTCCCTTGAGTTCTTTAAATGATACATTGGGAAGGACCTCTATGGGATACCCCGCTGAAAGCTTTTTTATCCGTTCAACATATTCCAGGTGTTCGCGGGTGCCTGATACTCCGCCGGCCAGGTAGAGTGTATAACCTTCCATGTCCGCAGGATATTTTTCTATCATCTTTATAAAGGTAGCTGCCAGCTCATACTGCTTCTTATTATGATGCTCTGGGAAAAACCTGCCCACAGACAGGATCGCTTTCTCTTTTTTATTATTTCCGGTGCTTTTGAAGCTTTCCGTATCGACCGGAGGAAAAAGTATTATACTGTCCCTGTTCCAGAATTTCTTGATCCAGAAACTCGAATATCTTGATATAGATATTATTTTCTGGTATGTATCCAGGAATTTATAATGCCCGGGATATGTTATAAGAAAAAGCGGTATATAACCAAGGATCTTAAGTATTAGCTTTCTTGCCGGGTTTATTTCCGTTTCATCATATATTACCGCTCCCAGTTTCCTCGTATCCCTGGAGCCGCTCGCGTTTCCGGACGGCCTAAATGTATCTGAAGTGATCTCTATCCTGTATTTTTTATCCCTGCCATCCATTTCTGCCAGACCTGTCAGAGGCATCCTTATCTTTTTCCTTTGTCCTCTTTTAAGTACCGCGGTATACTCATGGACCCTGCCGGCTCTGTCCTCATCTTTTCCATTGCTTTCTTTCACAGTACCGGCCTTCCCATCGCCTCCCGGCTGATCATTGTCTCCCCCGCCGGGCCGCAGACAGCAGGTATCCCCATCGGTCCCACTTATAGTGATTCTCACATCCATAGACTCCAGAGCACTGTTAGGAGGATTCTTGACTCCAAGGGACAGCATGCCCGCGGCCTGCATTTTCAGTACGGCCCTGCCGTTTGTCCAGCTTCCGCGTCTTAACATAAACCTCTTGGGTTCATAGAGTCCTTCCTCGATATCTGTGCTTCTAAACCCCCCTGTCATCTTTCCGGCAAGCTTGAACAGCCAGAGTGCGGGAAGCCTGAAAAATACAAGGAGGAAACGGTGGACAAACTTAAAGTCCACATCAAATGGTGTCGGGAAATAACAGAGATAGATATTTTTTGCCGCATAAGACGGGAGAGCGCTCAGATATGTCGTATTTATAAAAAGGTCATAACCGGCCGTGAGCTTTTTTGTATAATCACCGGAAATATAAGGAAATACTTTAAGGTTTACATTGCTAAGGTCCAGATTCAGCCAGCTGGCTATTTCACCAATATCAGCATAGAGATCGGTTACCAGATCCACCTCATATCCTGGCTGTGCCGAAAGGATCTCTGCCATCTTGCAGCTATACCTTTCTCCTCCGCCAGCTGTGGATAAATATCTATCATAGATCGCGATTTTTAACATAATTTAGCATACTAGCATGATTTAAGGATTATTTAAAATCCCCTGAACCAGGTCCGTATCTGCCTGTCCCTGATCTTGCTTGATATTCTTATATCCATCCTTTTTTTAAGATATTTGGGCAAAAGATAAAACATCTCAAAAAATATCCTGAATCTTATGGGGATATCCATTCTTTTTACTTTGTTCCCCCTTGCGAGCTGGCTTATATAATATAGGGTATGTATTGCTTTTGAGACCGTAAACGCTGCCTGGCTCCTGATAAAAGACAGCAGCCAGCCATTTTTATATATCATAAGCAGCCTGTTTCTCAGGACATAGTATGTAAAATCATAGGACCATTCCTGTCCGGAACCGCAATGATGATGCCTTACAAGGGCATTCGGGGTAAAGAAGTGCTTCCAACCTTTGAGCCTGGCTCTCCAGAAAAGGTCTATATCCTCATAATATGTAAAAAAATCCGGATCGAAATATCCTGTATCCTCAAGCATCCTCCGGTCAACCATAAAGCTGCTTCCGCTCAGGGCAAATACCTCCTCGATCCTGCTGTACTGGCCGTCATCAAAGCTTAAATATCCCCTGTCTCTGCTATAGAAAGAACGGTTGATCTTGACCCCGCAGCTATTGATGATATCTTTACGGTATCTGTAAAGGCCGCCGGATATCTTTATTCTTATTTTTACCGGTCTTTTTCCTACTTTTTTCTCCTCCAGTATCTCCTCGCCCAATACGATTTTTAGATTATTGGCAGAGATCCCTGATGATACTTTAAATTCTAATATAGTATCACCGGAAATATCAGCTATCGGTACGGCCATAACTGCATTGCCCCGGGTCCAATAAACCGTCTCGCTGCTGCTCCCTGTCTCCGGAGGGTAAAAGCCTTCCAGGTATCTTGTTTCAGGCTCTATCTCTGTTGAACATCCTGGCTTTGTTTTGCCGCTTTTACCGGTTTTTATTTTTCCCGCAGGTGACGGACATACCTTTACCTGTGATAATCTTACACCCAGTCTTCTGGGTTTTTTGCGGCCCTGATCCTTTTCGGTAATATTTTGGCTTTCCGATATTATTTGAAGCGGCAGATATTGCTGGTAAAACACAACTTTTGGACCAACGGCCCCGATCTTTGCATCATCTGTCGATCTATTGAAAATAGCAAGCATCTCCCCTAGCCATCCGGGATCTGCCACGCAGTCATTATTTATCAGTGCTATATATTTTCCCTTTGCTCTTTTAAGACCTTCATTATTCCCTCCGGCATATCCGCAGTTTTCGCCAAGCTCTACTATTTCTACTGCGGGAAACTTCTTTTTCACATACTCTACAGAATCATCACTGGAATTATTATCGACCATAAGCACCTGGAGCTTTTCCATAGGATAATCCAGGGAAAATATTGAACTGAAGAGATCGTCCAGATACCTTTTGCCGTTCCAGTTGACAGTTAATATGGATATTAAGGGATCATCATCCTGAGCCAATTAAATACCTCGCTTATCTATATAGTGTAATTATCCCCGTGAAATGATAACTACGCCTGCTGTAATAATAAAAGCCCCGATCCACCTGATAGGATTTACTTCTTCTTTTAAGATGAACCTGGAAAGAACGAGCACCAGCACATAAGACAAACCTATGAATGGATAGGCAA
>CAYRTF010000041.1:8171-10948 GCA_964427165.1 uncultured Actinomycetota bacterium
AGGCAAAACTAAGATCAACTGTGGATAATATTACCAGCCAGATAGCTGCGGATATAAAATAAAGAAAGAGTCCGGCAAGGACCATGGGACTTCTGATTATGCCTGAAAAAAGACTGACAAGCGCTTTCATGCTTCCAAAACCATTTACTCCTATCCTGTCTATACCTATCTTCAGCATAAGCTGTCCCGCCACGGCTATGGAAATACTGAGAAGTATCAACAGCACCGAACTTAAAAGACTCAATTTTTTCCTCTCCTTTATCATATTTCAATTTACTCTTATAACAGATCCGGCCGCCAAAATCTATAATTTTTTTACCAGATAATATTTATGGGATATTGAAAGCCCCATTACATTGTCGATATTTTCCATATCCCTTAGAAGTATCTCCAGTTTCTGGTCGATCTCTGTCCCGGTATTTTTTGTTTTTTTCTTGATCTCAAGATCATCAAAAAGATCCTTTAGGCCTGATATGTCATGGCCCAGTCCTTTTATTTCGCGGTAAAGGGTCCTGAAAATATTAAAATATATCAGCAGCATCCTCTCCCGGTTCTTCCGGTTAAGTTTATTCATCTCATTATTTATCTGCACTTTAATATTATTGGAAAGCGTCATCATAGACTGATTATAGCTTTTCCGGATATTTTCAAAATACATGCTGGTGAGAAGAAACATATATTTCTTAAGCTTGCCCTTGATCGTCCTGTCACCGGAAAGATCACCGGATTCCATTATATCAAAACGGCTAAGAAGCATCAGGTCGTCAAGTTTTGTGCTGTCAAAGGCAATTTCAAAAAGCTCAAACAGCTCATTTCTGCCATAGATCTGGCCGAGCTCGCTATCCCCTGTAAGTTCCTCGATGCCTTCTATAGTGTCCCATATGCCCTTATCCAGGATCTCAAAACCCGAATCCTTGAGAATATACTCTATTGTGAAGTCATCTATCCTGATATCAGCCTTACTCGCTTTGCGCCCTTTACCAAGCATTTCAGCAAGACCCCTGTTTTCCGGAACGGAGAAAAAGAAAAGCCCCTTCTTTCTTAATTTACTGCTGCAGACATTTACAAGATCATAAAAAAAGCGGGGATTTATTTCCAGGAATGCGTTATTTGCAATGATCCCGTCAAATTTGGTCCTCTGCGCTATCTTTGATTTTAATATGCCGATCCTATCAAGATCCTTGTCTTTATTTGTCAAAGCTTTAGACTCTTCATCTACCTCAAGATAAAATACTTTGCCGACATCCCCACTTAAAACAATATCCCTGTCCCTGAGCTTATTCCTGGTTATCATCAACACATTGGTGCATCCTTCAAAATTATCCCTGATAATATTTGAGAGCCGGCTGTTTTGAAATTCTACGAGCTCGTATATTTTTTTCTTATCGGTCGCATAATATGCATTCTTGCAGTATCTCACAAGTGGTCTGGTCACATTTTCCCAGAAGAATCCGGACCTTATCTTTTTCAAATTCCTGCGGTATATATCCTGAAGGCTTTTATTGGTAAGCATGCTTTCAAGTACCCTTGCAAGCTGTGTGGTATTTTCATATTTTACGATTTCCCCGATATTTTCTTCCTTGACGATCTTTGCGATCGAATCTCCTTCAGTTGTGATCACGGGAAGTCCGGCCCATATATAATCAAGCACCCTTGTCCTGTAGGAAAATTCTGTCTCTATCCTTTCCTGGTGGATGGATAATCCAATATCGGACCCCAGAAGAAGTGCCTGCCTCATCTCATAAGGCGTCCATTCATTGAAAAATACCTGCTTATTATACAGGTCCAATTCTTTTGAAAGTTTTATGGCATCAAGGCATTTTTTCATCTCCGGAAGTTTTGGGTCAGGGTGTTTTATGCCCATGAAAAGCATTTTTATATCGTCCCTGCTTCTTGTCGTCTCCCAGAGGGCCTTGATGGCAGTTATCGGATCGAGCCAGTTCCATATTCCCCCTCCCCAGAGAGCCACTTTGTCTCCCTCCCTCAGGTTTGGGATCACTTCAGACATCGAGACACCTCCCCTTTTCGGGGGGACTGAAGGGATGCCGAATGGGACAACATCGATAAGGGCCCTCAGTGTATTGTCAGAATCATAGCTATATGGGTTTATGCGCCCCATTGCTCCCAGCATGCCGATCCAGTAATCCCTCTGTTTTTCAGAGGCACATATAAAAAAGTCCCCTATGGCAAGCTGGAGCTTTATAATATTATTATTATTCCTATCGATCCTGAGCCTCTCTGTCATATCCTGGTCCTTGAACATCTCCAGGCTTTCAAGATTAAAAGGATTGTAGAGGTCTATGATTATTTTTCCGGCAAAATTTTTAAGGAATGGAAAATAATAAAGGATATGCCCCTGAATAAGTATAATATCCGCATTTTCAAGGCCTCTTGAAAGTGAATTGTGGTTTTTTGGATTATAGGGCCTCGCCTTTATGCCTTCGATTTCTATATCTATCTTATTCGGTGTATGCAGGGTAACATCGGCAAATTTTGAAAGGATTTTCGAAAACTCATAAAACCTTATACCCGGACCGGCCATCTTTTTGCCGACGATATCATAGCTTATCAGGGATATTCTGGGTAATTTTTTCTTTGCTGTAGATTTAAGCACCATCTTATTGCTCCCGGTTATAATTTTATATTCAAAGAATTCAAATTTCTTTAAAAAGTAGTATTCATTTTAACTCTATTTTATTCAATATAAAATAATTTTTTATTTTGACACCAAGATTATACAGCAGCAGCAGCTTATTTATAAAATATGCATATAAAAT
>CAYRTF010000042.1:0-6644 GCA_964427165.1 uncultured Actinomycetota bacterium
TTATAGAATTGTGATCCACAAGCAAATTCTTATAAATCTCAGTTGTTTTTATAAATGATGGAAAAATTATCTTTAACAATAAACTAGAGGATATATACAAGAAAAATAGCTCTAAGAAATTAAATAGAATACTGGAGAAATACTACAAAGATGAACATACTATTTAAATTTTTAATAAAGGATCTATTAGTAATAAAAAACCAAATCCTTATAGGGCTAGCAGTAGCATTAGCTAGTCAGATAATTATTGGATTCTCCGGTATTGAAAATCCAGAAACTTCGTTACTACTTTATTATATACCCTTTGTTATAGGTACAGTTGTGCTAACCAGAAATTTTCAAACTGAAGATAAGAGTAATTCTTTACAGTTTTTGATGGTAATGCCTATAGAAAGATGGAGAATTGTACTTTCAAAATATATTTTAATATTAGTCACAATAGTGGGTAGTTTCATAATGATGTTTGTAGTCAATATACTCTTGAATTTATTTAGTTTAAATGTAATCACTTTTTCATTCAGCAATGTGTCGCTGCCTTTGAGCATAGCTATGTTCTACTTCAGTATTTATATATATTTGTACTTTCGGTTTGGAGTATCATATGTCCAGTTCTCGTCAGTGGTTGCTTTCCTATTTGTAATTGGGCTATATAAGATTAATCAGATGATAACAATTTCTTTATCCTTAAATATTTTATTACCGATTATTTCAGTCATAGCTATTTTTCTTTTTTATTATGTGTCTCTCAGGGCGCTTAAAAAGCGTTTTGGTATGTAATGCAGGGAAGAATTACAGCTGATGTTATTATCTGGAAGGAGGTAAATAATAGTCATAAATAAGACTGGCTGTGTTTTCTGGACGAAGTTCGACCCAATTTTGAGAAAAAAGCTTTTTCCTGATGAAAAGGATCAGCGCACTTCTATTAATGAGAATCAGCAAATTTTATAAATTCTAATATAGAGATTAAGGAGTAAGAAATGAAAAAGAATTTTTTATTAGGAATATTTGTTATTTTGTCTATAGTACTTGTTTTTACAGGTTGTCAGAAAATAACTCAAGCAAATGTTGATAGGGAGTTAAGTAGATGGTGGGTTATATATTATAAAATGCGTGAGGATGAAATACCTGATCAGATAGCTGAACTTGTAGCACGTCCAGATGGAGTTGACGGAATATTAGATGATGAATTTGGCATAGAATTTTTAGAGATGTGGAACGATCCAAATACAAGCATCAAAGATAAATATCGCTACGCTAAGAGGCGAAACGAGCTCATGGAAGAGGCTCTTGTAAAATTCAAGGGTGCAGAAGCTTTACAGGAAATTGAGGGTATTTGGTCGCTCGACGAAATACCCGATTTATATAAAAAGGTTAATAATATTTAGTGGGGAGAGAGGATTCGAACCAGAAATAATGTTTAATAGTTATGCCGTGCACGGCATAACAACACATCTTCGCGTGGCAGGAGGGGCAGAAGTGCCTTCTCTTGCAAGAAAAATGGCATTGAGATTTTCGGGTGTTAAATGATTAATATGGCTTTCCATGTGGATCTTACATTGCATATTAAAGATATCAAAGATATGATCCAGCATCTCTTCCATACCGCTATGCAACATTGTTGTAGGGGTTCCTCCACCAATATAAAAGGATGTAACAGGCTTATCACCGGCCAGGTTAGCGTAAAGGTCGATTTCCCTTTTGACAGCATTGACATATGCTTCTGCTGCCTCAGGTTTATAGATCTCTTTATTATAAGGACAGTAAGAACATATTTGTTCACAAAAAGGAATATGAAGATAAAGCCCAAATTCCTTAATATCCTCAAACTTTTTATTTAATTCCTCAAATGAAGGAATTCTGGCTTCAAGTGCAAACTCTTTCTCTCCTGTCAGCAATCTTCTAAGACCTGTCCTTAAAAAATTCTCCAGTGAAGGTGTTGCCATCTTTCTACTCCATAGTTCGTCTAAGGCTTATCCAGCCAGTGTCAATTCTTCATCAGAAAAAGAAGTTAAATTTTTATATTTTCTGTTCTTTTTTATTATAAATCATTGGTAAGGATATTTTTATACCTGAATTGGGTTTTATTACCTGGCTATGGAGTTCTTTGATCTTTGTTTCTTCATTCTTAGTCTGATATATGCCATTATAGTTTAGATTTTAAAAATATTATTCCGCTCCCGTCAACCTTGTCTGACCCGAACCATCGGCATTCATAATATAGATTTCTCTTTTTCCATTATAAACTGACATAAAAGCGATCTTTTTACCATCAGGGGACCAGATAGGGCCAGACTCATTTTCCGGACTATTTGTAAGGTTAACAACCAGGCCTGAACCATCTGCATTCATAATATAGATTTCTCTTTTTCCATTATAAACTGACATAAAAGCGATCTTTTTACCATCAGGGGACCAGATAGGGCCAGACTCATTTTCCGGACTATTTGTAAGGTTAGCCAGGCCTGAACCATCTGCATTCATTGCATAGATCTCATGGTTATCATCCCATTTATCCTGTTTGAAAGTAAAAGCGATCTTTTTACTGTCAGGGGACCAGGTAGGGGCAGACTCATTTTCCGGACTATTTGTAAGGTTAACCAGATCTGAGCCATCGACATTCACAACATAGATCTCAGAGTTGCCGTCTTGTCCGGCGGATGTAAAAGCGATCTTTTTACCATCAGGGGACCAGCGGGGATTATACTCATTTTCCGGACTATTTGTAAGATTGACCAGGCCTGAACCATCGGCATTCATAACATATATCTCATAGTTTCTGTCTTGTCCGGCGAATACAAAAATGATCTTTTTACCATCAGGGGACCAGCGGGGATTATACTCATTTTCCGGACTATTTGTAAGATTGACCAGGCCTGAACCATCGGCATTCATAACATGGATATCAGAATTACTGTCTTGTTCGGCGAATACAAAGGTGATCTTTTTACCATCAGGGGACCAGCGGGGTGACCCAGTATGAACATCGGATGATGATTCAGAAAAATAAACAGAATGAATAACAAAGCCTACAACAACCAATACAGGAATTGCCGCCAGGACTATCCCTGCTATATCAAATCCCCTGCCTTTTTTACTATGGCGGCCCACTTTTATTATTATTAAATCGATAATTCCACACACAAATGCTGCAATTACTAACAGAAAAACTAATGGTATGATAAGACTACGTATCCTGCCAAGAATAGGATACAAAATTAAATATACACCGGGCTGCATAGTTATCTGAAGCATTCCCAGGGCGCCTGCCAGTATGCCTGTGACCAGAGCTGCAATGGATAGCCTGCTGGGACTTTCTTTTTTCGAACTTATAGCTGCTTCCCTGATAAAATATGAAATAATTACAATATAGAGGATTACAATAAATACCAGAACCACTGCTATGTCTACAAACTCTCTCCCTTCTTGCTCAAGCACCACAATCCTGTATATTAAATTCAGCCATACTAAGACACTTAGAATATGAAAACTTATAGCGCCTATGCGGTTATAAGCTTCACTAATTCTTTCATCTGTTTTAAACAGTCTCTTTCTCATTATTCTCTTCTCCGATCCAAAATAATTTATCAAGCCCCTTGTCCAGTACTTTTGACATAGCAAGGCAGAGTTTTAAGGAAGGATTATATCTGCCTGCTTCTATAAGCCCTATGGTTTGTCTGGTCACTTTGACCAAATCTGCTAATTGCTCCTGGGTTAAGTCCTTCTCTACTCTGGCCAGCTTTAGCTTATTTTTAATAATTATCTCTTCCATTGTCCATCTCTACTTAATTTTTATTATAAAGTAACATATATAAATCATAATGTCAAATATATATTATAATTAGTAATATATAGTTTGCAATATTAAACTATTTACAATTAAGATATCTATGAGGTAGTTGTCTGTAATGGCTGGCCCAGGTTGCGAAATTTCGAACCAATTTTTAAAGGAATTGATTAATATAAAGGTTATTTTTAGTATTTAAAAAGTTATATGTGGTTGGGGACAGTGGACAAAGATAGAACCACAATAATGAATTCAGGGAACGATATTTTTATACCAGAATTAATTATCTAAGTTTCATTATGTACTAACTGATGCTTTATACAATCAATTTTAAAAGTGACTCTCAATCAGGACAATCTTTAACTGCCCTAAAAGACAGATAATCCGGGTGGATTTCCATATTCCTGGAGAAGACCCCTCCATTATAAACTATTATATAGGCCCTCCCTTCTGAGACAATGGTATCTGTCCAATAATATATTACTTTAGAATGAGGATCCCACAAAGGAGTTTCTTTATCCGGAGTAAATCTATATATAGCTTTCTCATTTTGCCGATCCCATTTACCACTGGCATCTTGTCCGTGAAGCATCTGGGAGGTTACTGCTTCTTCAACTGTGGGCAGGCGCCAGATATTTACTTTTTCATTAAGTATATCAGTACCATCTTCGTTTAAGTGGGCAACTATTTCTTTTGCTTCATTATAGCTTACTCCGTCATCTGGCCATCCTGGTCCCCTGGGAGCCCATATGAGGCAAGTACTGTCAGTCTCAACTGTCCGTTGTCCATAATCACCATCGTCTACTCTATTGGATACTTTCACCAAACCAATGGTGCTGGTAACAATTAAAATGATTATAGGCAGTGCAAAAACCAGAATATAGGCTAGTTTTTTAGGCTTTGCTCTTCCAAAGAAAAAAAGAAGACCTAACCCAGTAAGGGGTATAATAATCATTATCCATAGTAAGCTGAAACTAGCCCCGGATAAAAATATTGCTGCTCCAATCCCAATAACAATACATAAGGGAAGCGAGGCAATAGGGAATCGAATTCCTACCAGTCCGATTATTATAAATGCTAGAGCAAGTGAGAAGTACTGAATAAGCATCATAAAAATATTTTCCCAGATACTTTTGCTATACCATCCTTCGTGGAAGTTTTCCATTCCTCCCCAATAAGCCCATATTGATGCAATAACCACCACAATACCAACCGCAAACCATCCAAGTATTAATTGTCTTTTGGTTATTTTAGTTACAGTAGCTTTCATAAGTATTCCCCCCTATATTGCTTTGATCTGGTGATTTTAAGTGTAGTTCACTAAAATAAAGTTTGCAATGAGATATCTTTTCTTAAACTGTTTTATTCATTTTATTATAATGATTTATAAGCTACTATATTTTTATTGGGTGACAATAATTAAAGGATTACTGGTATGAAAAAACATATAAGTTTTTATATGATAATAGTAATTCTTTTAATCACAATCCTTTCACTGTTATTTATTAGCTGCAAACAAAATCCTTCCAGTCTATATACATACCAGCCCCCTGAGAATACTGGTGATGGACTTGATGTAGGTTCCTTAGATGAAGTAAATATTGATCAAGCACTTATTGAAAGAGCTGCATGTGATATCAGCCGTGGTATATATGGTGAAGTGCATTCAATACTTATCTTTAAAGATGATATGCTTGTATTTGAAGAGTATTTTGAGGGCCATATATTTTGCCTGCTATTAAATAATTTTTAAATATATAGGAGATTAAACAAATGAAAAGAAAGAAAAAAGGTAAGAAAATGATTGTGTACTATATAGCGATACCAATTATCGTAATAATTTTGGCACTTTTTACTTTTACATATGTCCGTTATAGGCCCGATATCCGTTCCTACTATAATAAGTTAGAAGAATTAGACAGTAAAATAATCGAAACTGACTACGGCCCTACCCAATATGCGGAATTGGGAGACGGTTATCCTCTTTTAATTGTTCACGGAATATTTGGTGGATTTGATCAGGGACTGATAACAGCAAGAGATTATTATATGGAAGGATTCCGAACTATTGTCCCCTCACGCTTTGGATACTTGAATACATCTATGCCTGAAGATGCAATGCCCTCTGATCAAGCTGATGCCTTTGCATCACTTTTGGACTCTTTTGACATTGAAAAAACTGCGGTAATGGCAACTTCAGCAGGAGGGACATCTGCAATTCAATTTGCCTTGCGCCATCCCGAAAGAGTCTCAGCTATGGTTCTTATCTCTTCTAATGCTCCAGGTGAGACAGAAGCTGGTCTACCACCAAAACCAATAGCAAAAGTATTTTTCCGTTCTAATTATATATTCTGGCTGCTGTCTACTTATTTTAGTTCCAGTCTTAAGGGGATCATGGGTGTACCAAAGGACTTTGAGATGACTCCTGAGTACGAAATCCGTGTGACTGAAATGATGGGAACTGTGCTACCTGTTAACCCTCGCTCCGAGGGAGCCATATATGATATGTTTATTTCAAACTCGGATATAAACTCTGGTTATCCAATTCAGGAAATCGCTGTACCAGTATTAATTGTAAATGCCTTAGACGACCCGCTTACACTTTATAAAAATGCAGCTGCAATGGCAAAAGAGATTCCAGGTGCAGAGTTAATCACGGTGAAAGATGGAGGACATCTACTTTTAGGTCATAGTAATGAAGTCAAACCTAAAGTTGTGGAGTTTTTAAAAAAGTTTATTCAGGAAGAAAATTGAAAATTTGGTTTAAAAATCTAAAGATTTTAGAATTTCAATCATTAAGATATCTATGACACAATTGTTTTAAGTGGCTGGGGAGAGAGGATTCGAACCAGAAATAATG
>CAYRTF010000042.1:6654-7581 GCA_964427165.1 uncultured Actinomycetota bacterium
AATCTGTCTAAGACTTTTTTAAACAGAGTCGGCTGATTTTATATTTCTGACCAACCGACTCCTTGTTTCTTAACCGAGATCGATTATTACATCTTCACAGTTTGAACACTTAACCTGACTGTAGCCTTTGAAGTAGTCGTAGTTATCATAGTTTCCTTTCATCAGGTTCTCCTCGATATCTTCCCGGGTACAATTTCCGAAGTCATAATCATGGGTGATGTCTACTCCCCTGATATAAAAATTCATACTCCCGCACCTCTCGCACTTCATCGTCTGGCTTGTTTTTACTTTTAGCATTTCTGCTCCTTTCGTCTTAATTAACTTAGTTAGGGCCTGAACAAGTCAGGCCTAAACTAAATCAACTATGGATTTTTCTTAATTCCCTTAAAGGCTTAGGGGTAAAATATAAATCACTTTCAATCCTTAAGCCTCCGGGCCCTTTTACTTCTAAAAGCTCCTTTAAACTGAAATAACCAAGCTCTGTTTCAAGTCCTGCAACCAGACCAAAAAAGGTATCCTCTCCGTCAAATTCAGTAGCGTACCAAGTCCAGTTAGGCCAAGGGGCAAAGAACTTTACATAAGCAATGGCTTCATCTCCCTTTTCTTCTTGTGAATATAGTTTTGGAACTACATTCTTGATTTCTTGTGCTAATAATTTCATTGCTTCTCCTCTAAAATAATTTGCTTCCGCACGAGCAGAATAAAAAAAGAAGGTTCTTAATGTAGTCAAGGTGGAGATTTTGCGGTTACTCACGGGGAATTGGGAGGGATAAATAGCATAGTGGTTTATGCTCACAAAGGAAAACACTACCTTTACGGAAGCAAGGTTCTGCGCATGATCTTTTCCTGGAAGCAAATCAATCCTAATAATAAGGCTTTTGAAATGAGCTATCATTTTGAAAAAATGAAGCGTTCTTATGCCGCAGA
>CAYRTF010000042.1:7591-10771 GCA_964427165.1 uncultured Actinomycetota bacterium
GAATGAAAGTTCTTACCAGCGTTAGCGAATTTGAAAAGCGGTTTGGGTGGGGATTGAAAAATTTATTTTACAGATTTGTAAACAAAATAAAAAACATAAGTTACTGTGGACGGCATGATATTCTGTAGATTATCTCCTGAATATATAATATAGGAAGACACTTAAGCCACCTTATATAAAGATTCTACCTATCTGAAATACTATAAATGATACAACCCAGGCAAGTAGCATGGTATAGCCGATCTGGAAAAACATCTCCTTCCAGCCCGCTTCCCTTCTAAATACAGCCATTCCTGCCATGCATGGAAAATATAGCAGGGTAAAAAGCATAAAGTTGTAGCCGATCAGAGGATTATATTCTCTGGATATATTTTCCCTCAGGGATTCCGACTCTTCATCTGCTTCCTGGATGCTATAAAGCGTTCCCATAGTAGAGACCACTATCTCTTTTGCAGCAATTCCAGAAATAGACGCTACTGCCAATTTCCAGTCAAATCCCAGGGGTTTAAAAACAGGCTCAATAAAACGCCCAATTCTTCCTGCCGCAGAATAGGCAAGCTGCTCTGCACCCTTCCTTGCTTCTACTTCAGTTATACCTTCCTCATATTCTTCTTCTGTTATCTCATTTGATTTAAAAGACTCTTCAAGGGAGGTGATCCCGGCATCATAATCCTCAGAAAAGTTCTCTCCGATCATGGGAAAGGTAAAAAGTATCCACATTATTATAGATACAGCCAGTATGATAGTCCCAGCTTTCTTTAGATACAACAAGGTTCTTTCCCAGGTATGTATTAAGATCCCTTTTAAGGTAGGAACCCTATAAGGGGGCAGTTCCATTACAAAGGGAGCGGATTCACCTTTAAATCTGGTAGCCCTGAGAAACTTGGCCATAAGTATGGCCACTACTATTCCTATTACATAGATAGAAAAGATAATATTGCCTGCTATCTGCGGAAAGAAAGCTCCGGCTAAAAGAATATATACCGGAAGTCTTGCCCCGCAGCTCATGAAGGTATTTACATGCATGGTTACCAGTCTGTCTTTTCTGTTCTCAAGTATTCTTGATCCCATATAAGAAGGTATAGTGCATCCAAAACCAATAAGCAGAGGTATAAAGGATTTGCCATGAAGTCCAATTTTGTGCATGACCCTGTCCATGACAAAAGCAACTCTTGCCATATAGCCACTATCTTCTAAAACTGCAATACATAGAAAGAGGAGGATAATATTGGGGGTAAATATTATTACTCCGCCAACCCCGCCTATTATCCCGTCCACAATTAGAGACTGAAGCAGTCCTTCAGGTATTATATTGGAGAGAAGCTCTCCCAGTTTGGAAAAGCCTATATCTATCCAGTCCATGGGATAGGTGCCAATTTTAAATACAAATTGAAACATGAGCCACATCAGCAGGGCAAAAATAGGCAGTCCCAGTATCCGGTTGGTCAAGACAAGATCGATTCTTTCACTTACGGTTATCTTTCCTGCATCAGTTTCCTCATACGATTCAGCCAGAGCTCCGCCTATAAAGCCGTATCTGGCATCGGCTATGGCGGTTTCCGGATTGTCTCTAAGTATGTTTTTTATGTGTTTTATGGAACTTTTGACAACTTTCTCTATTTCCGGATAATCCGGTCCAGCCTCCTCTTTTATTCGATTTACTACTTCCCTGTCCCGTTCTAATAACTTCAGGGCAATCCATCTGGAGTTAAGCTTATCTGATAATACATTTCTATCATCAATCAGCTTAGATATTTTTTCTATTTCATTTTCTATCTCTTCTCCGTATCTTATCTCGATTTTATGCTCGCTTTTTTTAGCCGCCGACTTGATCACTGCTTCAAGAAGCTCTTCTGTTCCCTTATTCTTATGTCCTATAGTCTCAACAATAGGAGCGCCCAATAGTTTTGATAAAAGGCTTATATCAATTTTTTTCCCACTGCTTTCGGCAATATCAGCCATATTGAAAACTAAAACCAGAGTAACCCCAAGCTCTATCAATTGAGTGGCAAGATACAGATTTCTTTCCAGGTTAGATGAATCGATTATATCCACTACTATGTCAGGTTTTTCATTGATTATATAATCTCTGGCCACCACCTCATCCTGTGAATAGGCAGTCAAGCTATAGGTTCCGGGTAGATCCACTACATTGATTTTATATCCCTTATATGTAATATCCCCGTACTTCTTATCTACAGTCACTCCGGGATAATTCCCTACATGTTGACGGGCCCCGGTAAGGTTATTAAATATGGTGGTTTTTCCAGAATTGGGATTGCCGGCCAGGGCTATAGTAATCTCTTTTTTCTTCACTATACCTCCCTCTTTTTTTATTATCATTATAAAATAGCTTTCAAATGCTAAATTATTTCAACCTCTATATTTTTTGCTTCCTCTTTCCTTAAAGACAGGTGGTATCCCTTGACCGTGATATCAATAGGATCTCCCAGGGGAGCTACTTTTATCACTTTTATTTCTGTACCCTTTACGCAACCCATATCCAAAAGTCTTCTGTAGCTGTCCCCGTTTCCAAGAATGTACCTGCAGGAAAGATGAGGGCAAGCCCGCAGCTGTAGCAGTTATCCAGACCTTTGGGGACTATCTATCATTTAATCCCCACATGCATATACTGGCAGCTGATGGATGTTTTTGCCGTGACGGATTTTTCTACGCTCCTTCCAAAAGTATTGACACTGCATCGCTTGAAAAACTTTTTATACATAAGATATTTAAGATGCTTCTTTCCAAAGGTCTTATCACAGAAAGATTAATAGAATTAATAGGCACCTGGAAACACACAGGTTTTGGAGCCTACTGCGGGGAAAGGATAAATCCAATAGATTCTAGATCTACAGAAAATCTGGCAAGATATATTATAAGGGCGTCATTTTCACAGAAGCGGATGAAATATCTTCCTGATCAGGGGAAGGTAACATATAAGTCCAAATATGGAAGACAAGTAAAAGAGTTTAGCTGTCTTGAATGGATGGCAGCCCTTGTCTGTCATATTCCGGACAAAGGCGGGCAGACGGTGAGGTACCTTGGCTACTATAGCAACGTTACAAGAGGCAGGCTGAAAAAAGAGGATGGTGAGCCCGAGTTTCATATTATAGAAGACGAATGTCCCGGTGGCCAAAATAGGTCCTGCGCGCGGCTTATACAGAAAATATATGAAGT
>CAYRTF010000043.1:0-2516 GCA_964427165.1 uncultured Actinomycetota bacterium
GATCTGCGGTATCTGTTCTGTTGCCCATACTTATGCTTCAATAAAAGCTACAGAGAATGCGCTTGGAGTAGTTCCCAATGATATGATACTTAAGCTCCGAAAACTCATAATGCATCACGAGATCGTACAGAGCAACGCCCTCCATGTGTACTTCCTTGCTGCTCCGGATTTTTTAGGAGTCGGCAGCGTTATACCTTTGGTTGAGACTCATCCTGCTGTTGTTGATATAGCGCTAAGGGTTAAAAAGCTGGCAAATGATATGGTCAGGATGATCGGCGGAAGAGCCGTTCACCCGATAAGAACTGTTGTGGGGGGCTTTACAAAAATTCCCAGCGAAGGGGAAATGCTTCAAATGAAGGAAATGCTAAATGGTGCATACCCGGATCTTGAGGCTTCGCTTGGAGTTCTTAAAACACTTGATCTCCCGGCATTTGAAAGGGAGACAGAATATGTTTCACTTTCAAACCCGGATGATTATGCCCATTATGATGGGAACATAAAGTCTACGGATGGCTGGGAAATAGACCCGGCGGACTATCTGGACAAAATAAAGGAAAAAGTCGTACAGCATTCTACCGCAAAACACTGTTGGTCCAATAGGGATTCTTTCATGGTCGGTGCGCTTTCAAGATTCAATATCAATCATGATCAGCTTTCCGATAATGCAAAAAGATTTGCCGAAGAATTTGGATTAAAGGCTCCTTGCTATAATACATATATGAATAATATAGCGCAGTTTATAGAGATCATCCATAGCATTGATGACAGCATAAAGCTTATAGATGAACTTTTAGAAGAGGGAATGGATGAAGATAAAGCAATGGTCGAGGTAAAGCCAAAAGCCGGAAGAGGCGTTGGCGCCGTTGAGGCACCAAGGGGCCTGCTGATCCATGACTACACATATGATGATGACGGGAAAATCACAAAGGCTAATCTTATTATTCCCACTGGTATGAATTATGGAAATATTGAAAGAGACATGAATGCAATCGTTCCGGCTATAATCGATAAATCAGAGGATGAAATAAGGCTTGCATGCGAGATGATGATAAGGGCATATGATCCCTGTATCTCATGTTCAACACATTTCCTTGATGTAAAGCTGGTAAATAAATAATCTTACAGTAAAATATAGTTAATTAATAAATGCAGTATGCAGGATTTAAAATATATTTAGGTCCTGCATACTGCATATTTACAAAGAGTGTTACTGTACTGATTAAGGTTTTGAAAAATATTAAAGACACAAATAGTATTAACGGGACCAAAATAAAAGTCATCGGTTTCGGTAATAAATTTCTATCTGATGATGGTATTGGGCCCATCATGATCGAGGAGCTAGAAAAAACCGTACTTTCAAAAGATAAAAACATTGAATTAATCGATCTCGGCACCTCGGGAACTGATCTAATATTTCAAATAAAAGAATGTCACAGGATAATCATAATCGATGCTCTTGATGCCGGTCAGGATGCAGGAAAAGTAATAAGAATAAAAGAAAAAGATATTGAGCATTTTTGTAATGAAGGTTTAAAAAGTCTCTCGCTTCATGATCTGAATCTTGCTGATGTACTCAAACTGGCAAGGGCAATGAAACTAAAAACAGATATAACTATTATTGGGATAAAACCATTAAATATGGAATTCGGGGAAGAATTATCACCAGCGATCCAGGAAAAAATACCTGAAATGATATCATTAGTCGATAGGGCATTAAAACAGTATAAAAATATTTAAATAAATAGGTATACAGGGAAACTATCCACATGAAGGACGGTAAACTATTAGCATATCCTTGGAAGCTGTTCACTATAGTGAAGATCCAGGAAGCGTTCTGTACCAATATCAGTTTTTAGCACTACGGTTCCCTTACCTTCTTTCACTACTTTACCTATTATTGCGCTCTCTTTCCCGTATTTATTAGATCTCATCACTTCCAGCACCTTATCGGCATCATCTTTTCCCACAAAAGCAACCATCTTGCCTTCATTTGCAATATATAATGGATCCATGCCGAGGAATTCACAGATCCCCCTGGCTTGTTTTTGCAGTGGTACACTTTCCTGCGATAGACTTATATCAAGACTGCAGTTTCTGGCTATTTCAAAAAGAACTGTTGCCAGACCGCCTCTGGTAGCATCGCGGAGAGCATGTATCTGGTCAGAGACTGAAGTCATCTCCTTTACAAGACCATAAAGAGGAGCGCAGTCACTTATGATATCAGTCCTAAAATTAAACTCTTTTCTCTGGCTCAAAATTGCAAGTCCATGATCAGCTATCGTCCCATTTATTATTATTTTATCTCCAGGTTTTATTTTATTGGGATTTATCAGATAATCATTATCTACAATACCGATGCCTGCGGTATTTATGAATATCTTGTCAACACTTCCTTTCCCAACAACCTTGGTGTCGCCAGTGATGATATCCAGCCCTGTCTCATCAAGCATCTTGCTGATGGAAGTCAGGATACTTTGTAAATCCAGAACCGGAAAACCTTCTTCAAGGATAAAGGA
>CAYRTF010000043.1:2526-5739 GCA_964427165.1 uncultured Actinomycetota bacterium
GATAAAGGAAAGACTCAGTGCCAGAGGTTTGCATCCGCTTGCAGCCAGGTCGTTTACCGTACCACAGATACTCAGCTTTCCAATATCACCTCCCGGGAAAAATATGGGGTTTACAACAAAACTATCGGTAGTAAAAGCAAGACTCCTATTATTATCCAATTTCAATACCGCACTGTCCTCAAGTTTTTGGAGGATATCGTTTCCAATATAATCAAGCAGCAGATCATTTATTAACTGAGCGCTTTTTAAGCCTCCGTCTCCATGTGATAACTGAATAATATCATCAGGAAAATCTTTTTTTTGTTTATTCATCCTAACCTTTCTCGTATAATAAGTATCCTTTAGATCAAGACATCTATCTTGATCTCTCATATTTATAGTATGCGGCACATGAACCTTCACTGGAGACCATGCATGGGCCGATAGGGTTTTCAGGCTTGCACACCCCGGAAAAAAGCTTGCAGTCAAAGGGTTTGATTATGCCTTTAAGGACATTTCCACACTGACAGCCAGGAGGTTCTTTTGAATCTGTGACCTTGACCGGAAATTTTTCCATAGCATCCAGGGACATATACTCTTCCCTCAATTTAAGGCCGGTTTTAGGAAGCAGCCCAATACCTCTCCAATAAGAATCGCATGGTTCAAATATTTCATCGATAATAGAGACAGCCGTGGGGTTCCCGCTACTTGTGACCACCCTTTTATACTGGATCTGAACTTCTGGTTTTTTTGAGTTGTATTGCTCTGTCAACATATTAAGGGACTCCATTATATCAAGTGGCTCAAAACCGGATATAACACAGGGGATACCGTATTTATCAGCGATAAAATCATAAGGGAGACTCCCTATGATAGCAGAAACATGACCAGGACAGAGGAAGCCGTCAATTTTTATTTCTTCATCAAGCAATAGCAGCTCAAGTGCAGGAGGCACTAATTTATGAATATTAAAAATATAAAAATTATCAATATTTTCCTCATATGCTCTTTTTACAATAACAGAGGAAAGGGGGATAGTAGTCTCAAAGCCGATTCCAAGAAAGACAACATCTCTTTCAGGATTATTTTTAGCAAAATCCAGGGCATCTAGCGGACTATAGCATATCCTGATGTCCTTGCCTGATGCTTTTTCAAGCTGGAGGCTTGATATGGATCCCGGGACCCTTATCATATCGCCAAATGTGAAAAGGGTCACTGGATAATCCCGTATTATTCCTATTATCCAATTGATGTCTTTGCTGGAAGTGACACATACGGGACATCCGGGGCCGCTGATCAAATTGATCTCTTCCGGCAGTGTCTGCCTGAGGCCATTTCTTGAGATAGCCATTGTGTGCGTACCGCAGACTTCCATGATATTTATTTGTTCCGAAGGCTTATGCTCTATTAAAGATTTTCTTAGATCATTGATTTCCTTCTTCATCTGACCATTCCTTCCAATAACCCTGGGTTGCCAATGCTTCTTCCTTATCGATGATCTGTATTGCAAAGCCTGCATGCACTATGACATAATCATCCTTCTTTAAATCAGGAAGCAGAGTTATATCAACTTCCTTTTCAACGCCAAGACTTTCAATAGTAGCAGTATGTTTATTTATATTTATTACCCTGGCAGGTATAGCTAAGCACATTCTCTTATGCTCCTTTCCATGTTAAATATTCTAAATTGATGCAATATAGGCCTGTCCCAGTGAAATGCCTCCATCATTTACAGGCACTTTAAAATTTGAATAGACTTTAAATCCATTATTTTCCAGTAATTCAAAACAAAGATCAAGCAGGTAATCATTCTGGAAAACTCCACCCGATAATACAATATTTTCAATATTATTATTTTTTCTGGCAGACATACTTATTCCAAGGACGATCCGGGCAAGTGTATTATGAAACTTGTAAGATATCTCACTCTTTCCCTTGCCATCTTTTATATCATTTACGATCTGGGAGAATATCATAAAGTCATTTATGATATATTCTTTATTATTCTTGTCAAGGCCTATCTCATATCTTTGATCTTTATCAATATCTGATTTATTGCGGTTTATCAGGCTGCCATAGAGTTTTTCATTAATTTTCATCTCAAGACCTATAGCAGCTTCCCCTTCAAAACTGATAATATGTTTTATACCGAGAAGGGAGCTGACTGCATCAAACAGCCTACCCATACTTGTAGTGAAAGGACTATTAAAGCCGGACAGGACCTGACCCTCGATAGCATCGATCTCCAAAGGATCAATGCTATCCTTATATTCAGGCTGAATACTGTAGATATAGTCCTTGAAATCCTGGTATTGTGTGCCGCATTCCTCAAAAAGTTTTCTAAGGTAGGCAATAGTCATCCTGTAAGGCTTCTGAATTGATACAGAGCCACCAGGTAATACTTTTTCGCATAGATGGGCGATCCTTGTAAATTCCATGTCATTATTGACTAAAAAAACTTCACTGCCCCACACTTTTCCATCCAGCCCAAAGCCAGTTCCGTCCCATGCAAATCCGAGTAGATCGCCATTTAAATTATTTTCAGCTATAACACTTGCGATATGAGCCTGGTGGTGTTGTACGGGCAAAAGTTTTTCCCCACTGCTGTCAAGCTCTTGTGCGAATCTTGTGGACACATAATCGGGGTGCATATCATGCGCGATGATATCGAGGTTTTTGATCCCGAACAATTTTTTGTAATCACTATAAATAGACCTAAAAAATTCTATTGAGCTGATATTGTCCAGGTCGCCGATATGCTGTGTTGTGATCGCGTAACCACCGGTCAGAAAAGTAAGTGTATTTTTCTCATGTGCTCCTGTGGCAAGAATGTTTTTATTACCAATACCGATACCTGAACTTACGGGATATGGAGCGTAGCCCCGCGCACGCCTAAGAACCATTTCCCTTTCCCTGAAAACTTTAACCACTGAATCATCATAGCGTGAATGTATGTCCCTATTATGGATCAGGTAATAATCGCAAACACCATCCAGTTTTTCTATTGCTTCATTGTTTTGGGAAACTATGGGTTCTTCAGATATATTACCGCTGGTCATTATGAGGGGAAAATCTATATACTCAAAGAGAATATGGTGAATAGGCGTGTAGGGGAGCATTATTCCATCCCTTTTATTGTCCAGGGAAACCTGGTAGGAGAGGGGGTATTCGTCATATTTTTTCTTGAGAAGCACGATCGGAGCATTTGCGGATCCAAGAATAGAAGATTCTAAG
>CAYRTF010000043.1:5749-10658 GCA_964427165.1 uncultured Actinomycetota bacterium
ATAGCAAAAGTCCTTATCACATCCAAGCTTTTTGCCATAATAGCAAATGGCTTCGAAGGTCTTAATTTCCTACCCCTTAATCGTTTTATGGTTTTATTGGATCGCCCGTCGCATGCGATCTGGTATCCTCCCAGACTTTTAATCCCTATGATCTTTCCGTCCGATAGCAGGTCAGCTGCTGTTTTTAAGGGTTCGCCGGTATCGACCGTATTGCCGCGTTTATCGACCAGCACGAGTATCGGCCCGCATTTTTTGCAGGCATTGGGTTGTGCGTGAAAGCGTCTATCAAGAGGATCGTCATATTCAGTCATGCACTCATCACACATCTTGAACTTGTTCATGGTGGTGGACGGCCTATCATATGGCATTTCTTTTATTATAGTAAACCTTGGTCCGCAATTAGTGCAATTTGTAAATGGATAATGGTACCTGTTAGTATTGTCCTGGTCCATGATATCTTCAACACATTTGCTGCAGGTAGCAATATCGGGGGAGATCAGCTGAAACCTGGAATCAGTTTTTATGCTTTTATTGATTTGGAAACCTTCCACGGCTTCATGTGGGATTTTTTTAAATACAATATTTTCAATTAAAGCCGGCTTTGGTTTATTTTCTCTTATGAGTCCGATAAAATTTTCTACTTCACCGGAAGAAGAAGTATTTATTTTTATCAAAACTCCTTCAGTGGTATTTGATACGTTTCCGGAAAAGCCAGAGTTTAGGGCAAGATTATATATAAAGGGCCTGAATCCGACCCCCTGGACTATCCCGCTTATCTTAATAAGAAAAGAATATTTTTTTTTAACAGTCATCAATATGGATACTCTCTTTTATAAGGCATGGAATAAAGCAATGGAAGCATACGATACTTTAGAAAAGATAGCTCACCGGTTCATGTATTACTATTTATTCTGTATCTCCCGAAGCCTCTTCGGCCTGCTGTATATTGCCGGCATCAATAAGGACAAGGGTTCCCAGCGTGGATGCATTATTAATATCAAAGACGTTAGAGGATGAAAGTACGAGTTCTGTAGTGTCGAGATTATCAGTATCAAGTATGGACACAGTGAAACCTATGACCGATCCATCCGAAGGAAGATAATTAATAAAGTTATACCAGGGTATGCTTGCTTCGATCACATAACCGTTTGCCAGCTTTGTCGATGCAACATTTGTTCCCCGGGGAGGAGCATCTGAAGGCCAGCTCATATATGATTCAGGAAAAACGTTAGAAAAATTTCCAGGAGAAAAATCTATCTGGTAGTCATCGCTGTTATAGAATGGTATCTGCATATCTTCAGCCAGCTCGGTATCAAACACTATCGTTATGCTGTCACCTTTATTGAGCTGGTCCCCTGTATAGTCCTGGCTAAAGACATCGTCCAGAACCTGTGCCACAAAATAAAAATTATCATCGTCCCAGCACGAATAAAATGTACCCGAAACATCTGTATGTGTAGTATAGTTCTCCTTTTTTATGGTAGGTTCAAAAGCGGAAAACTTCTCAAATTTATCCCATTCGGCAAAGTTTCCGTCTATTAATGGGGGCGTATAGCATTTATAAGAGAAAATAGGAACACCAACTGGTATGGTATTCTGATATCTGTAATTAGAAGCAGCAAGTATCTGTTCTTTCTTTTCTTCAATATCTATACTGATAATGGTGAGCTCGGAATCTTCCATCGCATACTCCACCACAAAAGTGATCTTGCCCGATTCAGAAAGAACGCTTCCGTTTTCATCAACTAACTGAGCCATTATTTCATATTCACCCGATACGGAAGGGTTCCAGTTATATTCATATGGAGGTGAGTTGAAAGTTTTAATCTCATTTTCATTGACCAGGACCTTTACCTTGAATCCTTTAGTTTCCGCCTGCTTGCTTTTGATCTCCACTGGCACAGTTTCTTTCAGGTTGATAAAATTATATACCTTATTGTTAATAGGTGAAGTAATGAATACGGAATATTCAGTTACGTCTTCGACTACCGGTGCGGTGCCGGAAAAAAACTCCAGTGGAAGATTGCTTCTGATCACAGAAAAGAATATTAAAGATAAGCCTATTATTATTACAACAAGTATATAGGGGAAGCGGTCCAATGGGTTAAGGTATTTCCTGTAGTCTTTCCTCATTCTTCCCTGGCTTTCCTTTCTTCGATTAATTTTTCAGTTAAATTATATGGCAGTTCTTCATACTTTAATAATTTCTGTGAGAACCTGCCTCTTCCCTGCGTAAGGGAAGTAAGGTCAACCGCATAGTTAAATACCTCAGCCTGCGGGGCAGAAGCCTTAATGAGCTGTTTTTTGTTTTTCATTGGAGTCATTGAGATTATTTTGCCTCTTTTTGAATTGATATCACCGATTATGTCACCCATATATTTTTCAGGGATTATTATATCAAGCTCCATTATAGGTTCAAGTATTACCGGAGAAGCAACTTCCATGCCTTTCTTAAATGCCATGGACGCGGCAATTTTAAATGCCATCTCAGATGAGTCGACATTATGGAATGAACCATCGTAAAGATTGACGCTTATATCAACTACCGGATTCTTTGCAAGTACGCCCTTTTCCAGAGCTTCCCTGATGCCTTTCTCAACACCGGGTATGTACCCTTTTGGGATAGCGCCTCCAAAAATACTGTCTGTAAATTCAAAACCTTCACCGCGTTTGCGGGGTTTAAGTTCAATAAATACATGGCCGTACTGGCCCCTGCCCCCTGATTGTTTTTTATATTTATATTCGGTTTTTGCTTCTTTTTTTATAGTTTCCTTATATGCCACATCAGGTTTTATCATGTCTACTTCTACATCATATTTTTCCTTAAGTTTGTCTCTTGTGATATTGAGGTGAAGATCTCCCATTCCCCATATTATGTTCTGGTGGACCTCAATATTTAATTCCTGCCTCAAAGTCTGGTCCTCTTCTATTAATTTACTGAGGCCATTACCTATTTTCTCTTCATCACCTTTGTTTTTAGGGATTATGGCTCTTGGAAGTGTCGGTTGCAGATATTCGACCTTATCCATAACAAGGGGCCTGTCAATGCCTGAGATTGTATCATCATTAGAGATCTTCATCAGTTTTGAAACTGCAACGATATCACCGCATGTTGCTTCTGATATTTCAATCTGCTTCTTACCCTGAAGCTTAAAAAGATTACCAAATTTAAAGGGTTTTTCTTCACCTGATATCCTATAGCTTTCACCTGCTTTGAATGTACCTGAAAAAATCCTGAATATGGATAATTTACCGATATATGGGTCAGCCATGGTTTTAAATACATAGGCCAGGGGAGTGCCGTCAGGAGAAGGTTCGATGTCCGTCTCTTCATCTTTGTCCATGGTCCTTGCTTTTACAGGAGGTATGTCCAGCGAAGAAGGGAGGAGGCTATTGATATAGTCCATCAATAGATCAATACCAAAATTTTTTGCTGCCGATATAGCAAAAACCGGTATTACTTCTCCGGAAACTACAGCGTTCTTAAAAACATTGCTCAAAATGTTGTCATCGATCTTTTCACCTTCCAGGTACTTATCAAGAAGCTCATCATTGGTCTCGACTATGGATTCGACAAGTGCACTATGGTAGGTATCTATCTGGTCCTTAATCCCGGCATCAATATCAGTCGCTGCCCCTGCAGAAGTCCCGTCTTTATACCGGTACGCTTTATTTTGAAGAATATCTATAACTTGAGAAAAATTTTCACCGCTTCCAACAGGAATAGTTATCGGTACTAGATTTATGCCCTGGGTAGATTTTATTTCATCTACTGTTTTAAAAAAATCTATATTCTCAAGATCCATCTTGTTTAATACTACAAACATAGGTTTTGGATTTTTGCTGAGCATCTCAAGTATGATCTCAGTAGGTGCCTGGACTCCTGATTTAGCATCAACAACCATTATGATACTGTCAGAGATCCTAAGCGTTGACTGAGATTGACCGGCAAAATCACTATAGCCGGGGGAATCAATAAGATTTATATTGAAGTCCTTCCACTTATAGTGCATTATGCTTGAACTGATGCTAAAACCTTTTCCCTCTTCCATCGGGCTAAAGTCAGAAACTGTGTTTTTTTCCTCGATTTTTCCAAGCCTTTCAGTAGCTTTTGAATTAAAAAGCAAGCATTCTGATAGTGTTGTTTTACCGACACCGTTTCCTGATACAAGTCCGATTACTTTATTATTGGAACCAACTTTGTCGCTCATCAATATCCTCCCGAGAATAACTACTTGAGTATTTCAAATCAATCCATTAAAAAACAATAGAAGAAATATACCATAAAATAGGTATGGTGTAAAAAAGTATTGGGGCCTGCAATAACTAAAAAAAGCGGTCAAAATGGGGTCCTGATTGTATTTTTGCAATTGTTAATATGTTATAATTTTAAATTGTTAATTTCTAATACCGCGAGAAGAAAATTAATTTGATAATAGTAAAAATTTTATACTGGAGGTAAGTAATGGTTGTTGGCTTGATCATCCTGATAGTAGTCATCGTTGTAGGGATACTGCTGATCCTGGGTATTGGTATCGGGACCTACAATTCAATGGTGTCCCTGAGAAATAAAGTTGATAATTCCTGGCACCAGATAGATGTACAGCTCAGGAAAAGATATGACTTGATACCAAATCTAGTTGAGACAGTTAAAGGATATGCCGCACACGAGAAAGAAACTCTTGAAAAAGTCATATCTGCAAGGAAGCTGGGTATTGATGCAAAAACAGTTACTGACCAGGCTAAGGCCGAGAATATGATATCTGATACTCTAAAATCATTATTTGCAGTATCCGAGAGATACCCTAATTTGAAAGCAGATACTCATTTTTCAAGACTCATGGAACAGCTTAATGGGATAGAAAGCAATATCGCTTATGCCAGACAGTTTTATAATGATATGGTAATG
>CAYRTF010000044.1:0-10641 GCA_964427165.1 uncultured Actinomycetota bacterium
GTTCTCGTCTTGTTCCCTTTTTGGAGTCTTATGGACCTCCGGGTGCCTGTATAGGCTTCCCTGAGAGTTATCTCTATGGCTGATTGGAGGTCCTGCCCCTTGCGGGAAGATACCCCTGCACCGCCTCCTCCAAAATCGAATCCGGAAGAAGAACCCTGCCTGGCGCTGCTGCCGAAAAACATCTCAAAAAAATCAGAAAATCCGCCGCCCATATTTTCAAAATTAAAACCTCTTCCCCCACTAAAATCATAGCTGTAGGATTGTCCCCTTCCCGGCCGGCCTGCATTTGCGTACTGTTTCCAGTTTGCACCAAGCTGGTCATATCTCTGCCTTTTCTGGGGATCTTTCAGTACTTCATATGCTTCACCTATCTCTTTAAATTTTTCTTCCGCGGCAGTATTATCCTTATTGGCATCAGGATGATATTTCCTGGCAAGCTTTCTATATGCTTTCTTTATCTCATCTGCCGTAGCGCCTTTGCTTACTCCAAGCACATTGTAATAATCCTTATAGTCTACCATTTAAGTCTCACACCATTCTCTCCTTAAGAGAGGCTGCCCATAACTTATACTAAAAGCTATGGGCAGTTTATCTCTTTGTATTTTTTATCCGATCCTTGCGAACCTTCTTCTCTGTTGCTAAGTCAACTCTATCTCTATCTTTTTAGGCTTCTTTGCTTCTGCCTTCGGGAGTACCAGCTCCAGTACCCCTTTTTTATATGAAGCCTTGATCTGGTCTGATTTAACCGGAACTCCTATATTGAAGGACCTGTAGAAAGAACCATAGCTTCTTTCAATTCTTACATAATCCTTGTCTTTTTTCTCCTCTTCTTCTCTTCTTTCTCCCTTGATGACCAACTGGTCCTCGTCTACAGATATATCAATGTCTTCTTTCTTCATTCCCGGAAGATCAGCCTTTATCCGGATTTCCTTATCGGTCTCTTTTATATCTACATCAGGAGCCCAGACAGCTGTTTTTTGTCCTTCTTTCCTCTTGTCCAGTGAATCAAACCATCTGCCTACTTCATCTCTGAATTGTATCATATCGCTAAAAGGATCCCATCTTACTATTGGCATATTAAATCACCTCCTTTCGTCTTATATTTAAAAGCCCCATTTATGACCCATATTATTATGTCCAATATCCGAGGCTTTATTCCTGATCATCTATGCTGCTACTCGTCTTTAGCCTCAAATTCAGCATCTATTACATCTTCATCATCATTTCCGTCCTGTTTTGCCCCGCCGGCAGCTCCAGTTCCTTGTCCTGTCTGCTGTCCGCCAGGACCCGCGCCAGGTCCGGCTCCCTGCCCGGCTCCTTCAGCTCCAGCCTGTGAATAAAGCTTTTGTGACAATTCATTCTGAAGGTTCTGAAGTGTCTCTGTTTCTTTCTTCATCTGCCCGGCATCACCGGATTCTATGGCCTTTTTAAGCACCTTTACCTGGTCCTCTATTTTAGTCTTCATATCTGCAGATACCTTGTCTCCCATATCCTTTAACAGCTTCTCTGTGGAGTAGACAAGTCCGTCAGCAGTGTTTCTGGCATCGATAGACTCACGTTTTTTCTTATCTTCGTCCGCATGCTCTTTGGCCTCATTGACCATTCTTTCGATCTCATCATCACTTAGATGAGATGTCGCAGTAATGGTTATTTTCTGCTCCTTGCCCGTTGCAGTATCTTTTGCAGAAATATTTACAATGCCATTGGCGTCTATATCAAAGGTTACCTCTATTTGCGGCATCCCTCTTGGTGCCGGCGGTATACCGTCAAGACGGAACCGGCCTATTGTCTTATTGTCCGCTGCCATATCTCTTTCGCCCTGTAGTGCATGTATGTCTACGCTGGTCTGATTATCAGCAGCTGTAGTAAATACCTCTGTTTTCTTGGTAGGTATTGTAGTATTTCTTTCAATAAGTCTTGTCATTACCCCGCCAAGGGTCTCTATTCCAAGCGACAGCGGTGTTACATCCAGAAGCACAACATCCTTGACATCTCCCATAAGAACACCAGACTGTATGGCTGCGCCTACCGCTACGACTTCATCAGGGTTTACACCTTTATTAGGATCCTTGCCTATATAACTTTTTACCAGTTCCTGGATCACAGGCATCCTTGTAGAACCGCCGACCAGTATTACCTCGTCGATCTCTTCGGTCTTAAGTCCTGAGTCTTTAATAGCTTTCTCCAGCGGACCCTTGCACCTGTCGGTAAGATCTGCTGTCAGCTGTTCGAACTTTGCTCTTGTAAGCTTGGATTCCAGATGTTTGGGCCCATTGGCATCAGCAGTTATAAACGGAAGACTAATATTTGTCTCTGTCACGGATGAAAGCTCGACCTTTGCTTTCTCTGATGCCTCAATAAGCCTCTGCAGTGCCTGTTTGTCCTGCCTGAGATCTATTCCCTGTTCCTTTTTAAATTCTTCTGCAAGATGATTCATGATCCTGTCATCATAATCATCGCCGCCAAGATGCATATCACCATGGCTGGATTTTACTTCGAATACACCTTCCCCGACCTCAAGCACTGAAACATCAAAGGTTCCTCCTCCAAGGTCAAATACAAGTATCCTCTCATCCTTTTTCTTGTCCAGTCCATAAGCAAGCGATGCGGCTGTAGGTTCGTTTATGATCCTTAGCACATTCAGCCCTGCGATTTTTCCCGCATTCTTAGTCGCCTGTCTCTGGGCATCATTAAAATATGCGGGCACGGTGATCACAGCATCAGTCACATCGGTCCCCAGATAGCTTTCAGCATCTTTTTTCAGCTTCTGCAGTATCATTGCTGATATCTCTTCAGGAGTTTGCTCTTTTCCCCCTATCTTTACTTCGGCAAGATTGTTTCTGCCCTTTAATACCTCATAAGATACTATTTTCCTTTCACTTTCGACCTCGCTGTATTTACGTCCTATAAATCTCTTGATCGAGTAAATCGTATTTTCAGGATTTAAAGCTGCCTGTCTTTTCGCCAGCTGTCCTACCAGTCTTTCACCTTTTTTTGTAAGACTTACAACCGAAGGGGTGGTTCTCCCTCCCTCACTATTAGTTATAACGGTAGGTTTTCCACCCTCCATCACAGCAATCGCTGAATTCGTAGTTCCAAGATCAATTCCTACTGCTTTTCCCATTTTTATCTATCCTTTCTTTATATTTTCTGGTCCTTCCGCGAATATCTGCTCTGGACCATCTTTTTTTCTACTTATTATGGTTCTTTAACTTCATAAGGTAATTTTTGAAGCAGTCGACTACCTCCCCGGGACATTTTCCCAGTATCACGTCATCCCGTCTTCTTATAAGGACTATTATGGATCTCAGGTTCATACCCTGGTCATACATCAGTTCCCTTATATATTCCAGCCATCTTATATCCTGCTTGGAGTAGTATCTTTTCCTGCCTCTCCTGAACGGGACCACCAGGCTGAATTTCTCATAATAATATAGTGTCCTGCTATTTACCCCTAAAAAATCTGCTACCAGCTCTATAGGGTAGCTTTTATCTTCACTTTTAAACAATAATCCTCACCACCTTATTGATGGTACAATTTTATAAAAAACCAATTTAAATGTCAAAGCTATTATAAAGGATTTTAATTTAAATGTAAAATGAATTTTTCACTTTAAGTGAAAAATGTTTTTACTTAATGGTTGTGTAGCAATATTCTTGAATTGCTGCTAAAACCTTAGCCTTGCCGTCTTTGTTCTAATTCATTTTACATTTAAAGCAGAATGCCTATCGCCATGACCCGGTCTTTATCAGCATGAATATCTGCAGCAAGTTTCCGGTGGTTCCATGAGACTTTACCTGATCAGAATGGTAAAATATAAAAATGAATGACCCTAAAGAAATATACCTTAGCGTTGATGTTGAAACATCCGGGCCGAATCCCGGTAATTATGCAATGCTCTCAATTGGCGCCTGTATGGTCGCAGAGCCGGGAAAATCTTTTTATATCGAACTCAGGCCGGATACAGATGATTTTTTACCAGAGTCGCTCGCTATAAACAAATTATCGTTAAAAAATTTAAGAGAAACCGGTATCTTCCCAAAGGACGCAATGCTGGAATTTTCCCGTTGGGTCACAGGTGTTGTCCCTGAAGGATCTGTGCCGGTGTTTACAGCATTTAACGCCTCTTTTGATTGGATGTTTGTTAATGATTATTTTCACCGTTATTTGGGATATAACCCGTTTGGACATAAAGCATTGGATATAAAAGCTTTTTACATGGGGCTTCGAAAAATAAATTGGCTGGAAACATCTTATAATACTGTCATAAAAAATACCGGCCAGGAAACTGCGCTTTCGCATCATGCGCTTGAAGATGCCATTCAGCAGGCAAAAATATTTAAAATCCTATTAGATGAACTGCGAGGTAATCGGCTATGAATGATTCTAAACAAAATGACCTGAAAAAAATTATTAAATCAGCACAGCGCCTTGGTGTGGAAATTGATGAAGGAGATGCCCTGCAGTGGCTGGCGGCAATCTCGGCTCAAAACCAGTCCGAGGTTGAAATGGATGAGCGTTCGGGCATCTTCGGGCACCGCATTAGCTTGTTGGATTTTGACGATAAAGACCTGGCTCATTTCCGCAAGATCGGGAGATTGGTTGAGTTTGAAGATATTCCCGGCAAAGTTGAAACTGCCCTTGCTTTATCCGGGTCGGCGGCCCAGTCTAAGATCCAGACTTACCCCGGTGATGCTGATTATTTCGAGCGCGTGAATATTATAGCAGAAACAAAAGATGAAGCTTGCAAGATCCTGGCAAAATTGATGCGCGAAAAAGCACTGGCAACACTAAAGGGAGACACCTTTCAACTTATAGAAGTAAAATTTGGCTCTTACCCGTTTAATTTTCATCGCGGCGGGACGGCTCAGTCCAAAGACAACCCGATCGCATGGTTCCCGAAAGATATCCAGGCCGGAAAACTAATTGGGGAGACATCGGAAGGTACAGATGTTGAAATCTTATGGGATGATGCAGCCAGGAACCCGGGCTGGTGCAAACTGGATTGGGTAGTGGCGGACCCTATTCGGAAACAACTGGTCAATGCCAGCAATATGTTGGATGTAACCTGGGAATCTCCGGATGGAAAAGTCATTCCCCTGGATGGTTATTTAGATGGTTATTTTCAAGAAATATACCTGGACGCGGGATCGATCCCTGTTTTCAGCAAACTTGTCAAACATGTCTCCGGGGATGCCTTAGACGATTATGTAGCTCAGCTTGAAAAAGAAGTAAAAAAATATTGCACTAAAAATCTCAACTATGGCAAAGCTGCCAAGCGGCTCTATAATATCTTCCGGCTTACCGGCCGTTATGCAGATGCGGCCTATTTGCGTGAATTGTTTGATGAACCTACCACCATCCTCTATCAGATCAATGCTTTGATCCGTACAGTCGATGAAAGTTTCCGGCCAGGATCAAAAATCGACCGGGCAACGATTTTGAGCCAGACAGATGAGTTGATCCTGGGAGTAACGTCTGCTCTTGAAGGAGAGAAAGAAATAGAGATCGTACGCATGATGCTCAATTTCCGGACGCTGCTTGCAGATGATATTAACCGCGGCAAATTATCGCCCCAGGCGGATGCTGCCCGGGCAGAAATAATAAATATTGTTAATAACTTTTTCTACGAAAAACTCACAGGGATTAACTCGATCAGCAAGTATATTAAAGATCTTCAAAAGTAGTTTGGATAAACAATAGAGAACAGGACAATATCCTTATTTTCTATTAAGCAGAATTATAGAGGATTGGGATGATTAAATACATGGCTGTCAGGAGTTTTGCACAAAAAAAATTGGAAGTGATCATGTCCCCATAAACACTTCCAATTTAATATCCCTATTAAACAAACCAGTTAATAGATACGCCTTCTGTTGGTTGAGGTGCTAAACTAGCTCACCTGCAAGGTCAACGGCGGAAGAGGCGTCAGCAGCATAGCCAGCTGCACCAATAGAGTCTGCATATTCCTGTGTAAGAGGTGCCCCGCCTACCATTACGCTTACATCAGCTGTGGCAGGATCTGCTTTTAGCGCCTCTATCACATCCTTCATCCCGGGCATTGTTGTTGTAAGAAGTGCAGATAACCCCACTACCTTGGCTCCTGATTTCTTTACTTCTTCCACAAATTTGTCTGCAGGGATGTCTACTCCTGCGTCTATTACGGAGAATCCTCCACCTTCGAGCATCATGCACACGAGGTTTTTACCTATATCATGAAGGTCTCCCTGTACGGTACCTACCACTACTGTACCTTTCATCTCAGTTCCGCCTTCGGCAAGAAGGGGCTTGATTATATCCATCGCAGCATGCATAGCTCTTGCAGCTATAAGTACTTCCGGGATATACATCTCGTTTGCCTTGAATTTTGTACCCACTACATTCATGCCGGGTACAAGTCCCTCGTTTAGGATCTCGGTTGCAGCTACTCCGTCTGCTACCAGCTTCTCTGCCATCTCTTTGGATGAAGTATTATCACCCTTGATGATGGCATCAGCCAGTTCCTGATACTTTGCCATAGTTTACTCCTTTCTTTTATTCTCTAATTGCCCTGCTTTCCCATATAGAAAAGCAACACTTATAATATCATGAAATAGTGAAAAATAAATAAAAAGTCATGATTTTAGTTCTCTAATGCAAAGGAAAATGCTGTCCCATTTGTTTTTTTATTTACTCTATTTTTTTTATGTTGTATACTCTTTTTACAGAATTTGACTAGAAATGATATATGCCAATAAGTGCTAAAGAAAGCATAGAAAAACTAAGTTCAGAAATATTGTCGTGTCAGAAATGCAAGGACCTGGCAAAACTCAGAAAAACCTCCGTACTCGGTACGGGCGCACCAAAAGCAAACATCATAATAGTTTCTGATTTTCCTCACAAAGATGGTGCCGAAAAGAAAGGTATCCCGTTTACAGGCGACCAATCTGGTAAGTTTATCATGGATATCCTAAAACAAGCAAAGCTTTCGCTTGCAAAGGATACTTACATCACTTACCTGGTAAAATGTACCCCAAGAAAGATCATCAATGAAAAGAATGGTAAAAAGATAAAAGAGGAAAAGAAACCAGCAGCAAGGCATGTAACAAATTGTATTTCATACCTGACCCAGGAGATATCTATCAGCACCCCTCACATAATAGTATCTTTGGGACTTGATGTGTCAAATACATTGCTGCAGAACTTTTTCTCTGTAGAAAAGAAGTTCAGGAGCATTGAAAAGATCCATATGAGGGTTTTTGAAAATCCATCTTTCAAGCTGGTTCCCTTTTTCAGCCCGCATGATGTGGTGGTCGAAAAGGTCATTTCCGAAGAGAAGTATGCCGGGGATTTTAATTCGCTGGCAAAGGTTCTGAAAATAGTTTAATAGGACAGGGTTAGTCTTCTACAAGATAAACTCTTATTTTTCTGCGCCCGAACCTAAAAGCTTCTTCCAGAGATTCGAAACAAAGGTCTATTCTATCATTTTTTATCCATCCTCCTGTATCAGCTGCAAGCGCTTCGCCATATCCCGGAATATAAAGTTTTGTGCCGAGAGGTATGACCCGGGGGTCCACAGCTACAATACCCTTTCTTGCCCGCAGGCCCGTAGCAGTTATCCCGTTCCCATTTATATCATTGCCTCCCGAACCAAATGCATAATATGCTGTAGCGACCAGTGTCCACTCTCCGACAAGAGTCATCCCCGCAGGCTGTATGGCTGCAATCCGTTTTTTTATCTCAGAAAGGATATTCTGTACTTCTTTTTCTTCCCCCTCTAGCTGATCGAGAAGCACCTGGTTTTCAGCGATATCTTTTTCCAATTTTTCCTTTTCTTCCTCAATACCGGCCCTGGTCACCTCTATCTCCAATATCTTTTCCTCTGACTTGCGGCTTATCCTGTCAAACTCTTCTTTTTCAAATCTTAATAACTGGATAAGTTCTGCTTCCCTGTTCATTATATTTTTAAAAAGAAATAGATTATTTATGATCTCGTTAAGATTTTTAGCACTTATAATAAATTTTGCTACATCATTATTGCCGTATTTATATGTGAATATCATCCTGTCTGCCAGGAGTTTTTTTTTGCTATTAATATCTTTTGCCATCTCTTCCTTCTGGCGGGTAAGCTCAGTCAGCTGTATCTGGAGCATTTTCAGATCACTGCCGAGAGATTCGATCTCACTCTTCCTGGCAGCGACCATGGTCTCTGATGCAACTATTTCTTCAAGGAGTTTTTCCTGTTCTGAATCAAGCTTTGCTATAGCATTTCCAAGCTCCCTTAAGGTTATCGCTTCAATAGGAGCGGGAAGGGCAAGAAAGATCCCCGCAGTCATTATAAATACAAGTAATAGCGAAAGGGCGGCAGGGCCCGGCCGCCTCAATGATCTTCTACCTTTTATACATTCCCTGTCTTTTTTACAATCATTCCCGGTCATCTCAATTTTACCAGTCCAGGTAATTTACAAATTTATTTGGATTAAAAATAATTTTGTAGTATTTTAATTAATCTAGTTCTATTCTAGAATTTTAGTATATTTATATCTATTTTTATAGGTTATTCTGGTTTATGACTAGTCGGCCCGCTTATATCTGCGGACTAGGAGGCCCGATGATTATTGTTATTTTTAATACTTGCGGCAGCTCTATATGAAAATACTTGCTATAAGTGACAAAATAGTCGACATTATCTATACGCCTTCCATAGAAGAAAGGCTTGCTGATATAGATCTTATTATCTCCAGCGGAGATCTCCCCAATAATTACCTGGAGTTTATTGTCACAATACTTAATAAACCCCTCTACTATGTATTCGGAAACCATCATAGAAAAGTGATTTATACCGATAAGGGTAAAAAGACCGGGGGACCGGAAGGCTGTATAAATATCGATAACCGGATCATCGAATACAAAGGTCTCCTTATTGGCGGGCTTGAGGGATCGATGCGTTATAGTCCCGGTGAACACCAATATACTGATTTTGAGATGTGTATGAAAATAAACCGCTTAAAACCCAGACTCTATAAGAACAGGCTATTTAAAAAGAAATTCATAGACATCCTGGTCACCCATGCGCCTCCCTATAAAATACATGACGAGGAAGATCTCTGCCACCGCGGATTTAAATGTTTTAATAAATTTATTGAAAGTTACAAACCAAAATACCTTATTCACGGTCATATACATTATTATGGCTGTGGTAATGAGTGGCTCACGGAAGTAGGTGGCACTAAAGTCATCAATGCTTATGGATATCAGATAATAGAAATATAGGAAAAATATAGTATGCCGGATTACAAAACAGAAGGAAGAGACCAATTTGAATCAGCAAGGTTTAGGGCCCTGCTTAATAACCTAAGGTTTTTCACCCGTGAAAGACATAACCAGCTTCTCTCATTTGATGAAATAAATAAAGGACTTAAGCTTCACAATCAGCACTATCTCGGAATGAAGACTGTGAAAGTTGAAGACATAGTGGGCAGCATTGACCGTTATAAGGACTTTGACAGGTATTTTCTGCCAAAGAAAGCTCATCTCGAACACCGGTGGTCGAATATCTACAGTGCCTATAAAAATGATGTGATACTTCCAGCAGTAAAACTTTATAAAGTGGGAGATATATATTTTGTGGTAGACGGAAATCACAGGGTGAGTGTGGCAAAAAGGATGAAGGTCGCATATATTGATGCCGAAGTCACAGAATTTGTTACACGTTTTCCCATAACAAGGGAGATGGACCCAAGCGATATGTTTATCCTTGTTGAAAGGGAGAAATTTCTGGATGTGACAGGACTGAAGGATACAAAGCCCGGCGCCAGGATAAGGCTTACCATACCCGGTAAATATGATTTTATATTAAATCAGATAAATAATCATATGCATTATCTTAATGAAAAAAAGGAAAAAGGACAGGAAGAAATTGATTTTAAAGAAGCTTCCCTTGACTGGTATGACAATGTATATCTTCCCGCCCGTAATCTTATTGATAGTTATAAAATAATCGAAAATTTTCCACACCGTACCAAGTCTGATCTTTATGTGTGGATAAATGCCCATAAATATTATCTGCGTGATAAATACGGCAAAGATATAGGTCTTGCAGATGCTGCTTATGACTTCTCAACGAAGTTCAGCGAGGGTTTATGGCCGCACATAAAGCTATTTTTCCACAATCTGGCTATGAGACTGAAACGGAGATAGCCTTAACTGCTGTCCGGGAACCTGAAGTGGCCTGTGATCACTTTTTCTTTTAATATATCTGCCTCTACCGTATGACCCGGTTCAATATAATTATAGATGACTTTTGGGATGCCATCCCTTGTGGTGCTATCGGATAATACTCCCGCACAATCTGTAAAACCATCAAGATCCATATCAAATAATATAATGTCCCCCGGATACCACGACTCCAGGCTTTCCTTTGAAAGAGGATTAAAAACAGTAGAGAGACTGATAGCATTTCTTTTAAAAAAGATCTCAAAATTCTGTATTCTCCTATAATCTATATTTGGATCGCATACTGTCTGCCCCCATATCTCTCTTAAAGGGTACTGGTCAAAATTACTGGCTATATCCTCATAGACAAGGTCCATTAAAACATACCCTGCGTCCAACATCGCTCTTGCTATTATATCCGTGCTGACAGCAACTTCTGCCGGAGG
>CAYRTF010000045.1:0-2763 GCA_964427165.1 uncultured Actinomycetota bacterium
GAGTACTGGTATATGCTGCCAGTATCGATTTTGATATCGACCCTGGCAATGGCTTCAGGAATTGGCGGGGCTACATTTTTTTCACCTTTATTTATGCTCGCACAGGGGCTCCCGCCGAGTGTGGCCATTGGAACCGGTCTTATAACAGAGGTTTTCGGTTTTGCAAGTGGTGTTTCCGCTTATGCAAGAAAAAGACTTATTGACTATAAATTATCTTCTTCACTGCTTATGGTCACAATCCCTATGGCGGTATTGGGGTCATATTTATCGGGAATAATCAATCCAAACATACTAAAATTGATTTTAGGCGTAGGGCTGATCTTAATAGCTATAAGTTTCTTCAGGATTCCCAATCCAGAGGTAGTCCAGTATCTGGATGATGCGATCAGAAAGGATTATGGCGGAGAAAAAGCAAAAAGATGCATTGTCACATCGGAAGGAAAAAAAATATGCTATACAGTATGTAACAGGTTGGAAGGAAGCCTGATCGCAGGTCTTGGCGGACTATTTGTTGGAATGGTCTCTACAGGTCTGGGAGAAATGGATGAATTCTTCCTAATGAAAAGATGCAGGGTTCCCAGCAGGATCTCAATTGCTTCAAGTGTCTTTATAGTCGCATGCACCGTACTTGCAGCTTCAATTGTGCATTTTATCCGTTTTTCAAGGATGGGCGGGGATACTTTTAGTACAGTACTGAATATAATAATATTTACGATCCCCGGAGTAATAATCGGGGGTCAGCTCGGACCAAGGATCTCCAGCAAGATCCCCCAGAGAGTAATGATGATAAGCCTCGGAGTGATATTCATAATCGTTGCAGTAATAACTTTACTTGAAGCAGCCTTAAAATAATAAGAAGCAAGGATCTACTATTTGAAAATTCCCGCACTGGTGTGGAAGGGAAGCCTACAGTATTTTAATTTCGAACACTATCTGGAGGAAAGAAGTAGCTTATTCTATTCTTTAAAGATTAATAACCTTGACTACTATATTCAATATGCATATAATTGTATGCATATTGAATAAAATAATTTTGCCTAAATGAAACTATTCACTAAAAATAGAGCTAAGCTCTTAAGCTTATTTTTTACTAATCCGGATAAGTCTTTTTATATGCAAGAAATAGGAAGAATTCTAAATAAAAACCCCGGTGTATTTCAGCGTACTTTGAATAATATGACTTCAGAAGGTATTCTGGTAAGTGAATATAGAGCTAATTCTCGCTATTTTACAGTAAATAAAAATAATCCCATATATAAAGAATTAAAAAGTATTATATTTAAAACTATAGGAATAAGCGGAAGCATAAAGCAAGCATTAGAAGAATTGAAAAACTTAAAGCTTGCATTTATTTATGGATCTTATGCAAAAAACCAGGAAAATTACTTATCTGATATAGATATAATAATTATAGGTAATCCGGATGAAGAAATTCTGATAAATAAATTAGACAGCCTTGAAAAAAAGCTTCAACGTGAAATAAATTATAAGATATACAGCTATAATAATTTAGAAAAAGAGATTACAGAAAAAGAACCCTTCATAATAAATATTTTAGAAGATAGAAAAATAATGCTAGTAGGAAGTGAAAATGAAATACCAAAGATTTCTAAAAGATAATCTGATTAAAAAAATAAAACCAGATTTCAAACAAATTACATTCCAGTTAAGACGTTCACAAAAAGATATAAAAGCAGCAGAAGCAAACTTGAATATTGATCTGACCTGGTCTTTTACAATTGCTTATCATGCAATGATCAGAGCTGGGGAGAGTCCTAATGTTTGCGGAAGGATATTTACCAACAACAAAGAATACTCATAAGACAATAGTAGAATTTACAAAACTTATTTTAGGAGAAGAATACAAGGAGGCTGCAAGTAAATTTAATAGAATGAGAAGAAAACGCCATGATTTTATTTATGATTCCAAAAATCATATAACAAATAGTGAGGCAAAATCTTCAATAGAAACTGCTAAAAAATTAATTAATAAGATTAGTGTTTTTATAAATGAGCAGAACCCCCAGAAGAAATTATTTTAAGATAATATATTATTTGTCACTTTTTCAAATCATAAAAGTTTAAAGTATCAGATGGTAGACCATAGGGGACGCGAACCACGGTAGGTTTGGCAGTATTTTAATAGATAAATAATAATTTCACAGAACTTCTATTATATGAATATCTGGTATTGGATCCAGGAAATAAATACCAGATATTCACTTCATATATTCTTAAGACTTGATCTCTAAAAACAGATTGGCCATCTCAATAGCGCCAAGTGCGGCTTCCCAGCCCTTATTTCCTTTTCTTGCACCTGCACGGTCAATAGCCTGTTCAAGGCTATCAGGGGTTATTACACCGAATGATACCGGAATATCCAGGTCAAGGCTTATCTTCGCCACGCCCTTTATCGCTTCATTGGCTATATACTGATTATGCATAGTATCGCCCTTGATCACCGAACCCAGGCAGATTATCGCATCGTATTTTTTGGCAGAGGCCATCATCTTGACCGCAGACGGTATTTCAAATGCGCCTGGCACCCATGCAATATCGATATTGTCTTCGGGGCAGTCATGTCTTTTCAGGCAATCCAGGGCGCCATCAAGAAGTTTGCCGGTAATAAACTCATTAAATCTGCTGGCGACTATGGCGATCTTTAATTTTTTTGCATCGAATCTTCCTTCATAAGTCTTCATTTTTTCTTCCTTTCCGTATGATTAAAAATATTATTGCTTTCATATTCATGATCAATCAAGC
>CAYRTF010000045.1:2773-6036 GCA_964427165.1 uncultured Actinomycetota bacterium
TTTTGCTTCTTTGTGCTTAGATATTTTTTATTATTCTTATTGGGAGCTATTTTAATCGGTATCCTTTTAGTTATCCTGAGGCCATAACCTTCAAGACCCACGATCTTTTTTGGATTATTGGTCATAAGATGGATAGTCGACAGGCCAAGGTCCGATAGGATCTGCGCTCCTATGCCATAGTCCCTGAGATCTGCATCAAAGCCCAGGTGCAGATTTGCTTCCACGGTATCCATGCCTTTGTCCTGCAGCTCATAGGCCTTCATCTTATTGCATAATCCTATGCCTCTTCCCTCCTGGGCCATGTAGAGGATGACTCCCCGGCCTTTTTTATTTATCATATTGAATGCAGTATCCAGCTGATCCCCGCAATCACAGCGCATTGAACCGAATGTGTCTCCCGTGAGGCATTGAGAATGGACCCGCACAAGGATATTTGCCCCTCCGCTGACACCGCCCTTTATAAAGGCAATATGGGTCTCATTATTGATAGTGGACCTGTATGTTGCCGCTGTGAACTCTCCCCATTTGGTCGGCAGGGTTACCTCCGCGACCTTTTCGATCAGCTTTTCTTTCTTCTTCCTGTACCTTATGAGTTCTTCTATAGTCATTATCTTGAGTCCCGAATCCCTGGATATACTGATAAGGTCGGGAAGAAGGGCGACCTCGCCATCATCCCTTATCACCTCGCTTATTATCCCTGCAGGAAAAAGTCCGGCAGCTTTTGCCATATCGACAGCAGCTTCAGTATGCCCGGCACGGGTAAGTATTCCTCCGCCGGATGCTTTTAGCGGGAAGATATGTCCCGGTATCGAAATGTCTTTGGGTCTTGTTGCGGGATCGATAAAGGTCTTTATGGTGACTGACCTGTCTTTTGCAGAGATACCGCTTCCCTTAATGGATTTTGCATCGATCGAGACTGCAAGGGCGCCGACATTTGAAGAGGGATTATTGCTCTCGTAACTCATCATGGGGATCTTAAGTTCATCAAGCCTCTCATGGAGACATGGCAGAAATATCATTCCCCTTGCACGGGTTATGAAGAAATTTACAGAAGCAGCTGTAACTTTTTCCGCAGCCTGGAAGAATACCCCTTCATTATTACGGGACCGGTCATCCACTATTATTATTATTTCCCCCTTCTTTATATCCTTGATGCAGTCTTCGATGGGGGAAAAAGAATGTTTTTTATACTCAGATGAAACCATGTTTTTCTAATTTCTCCTTTAGTATCCTGTCTTTTTCACTGGATGTTTTTTGATTTTTATTATTAAGATAATTAGCTATATATCTTGCAAGCATGTCTACTTCAATATTTACAGAACTGCCGGCATTCTTACTTCTGATTATCGTATTTTCAAATGTATAAGGTATTATTACTACCTTAAAGCTGTCCCTGGCTGCTTCTGTCACAGTAAGGCTTATTCCATCTACCGCCACAGATCCTCTTTCTGCTATAAAGGGAGCGGCTTCAGGTGGAAGTTCAAAGGTGATCTCATAAGCTCTTCCGGTTTTTCCGATACTGGTTATCCTGGCCGTGCAGTCTATATGACCGCTGACAAAATGGCCGCCCAGCTTATCGCCGGGAGCAAGCGAGTCTTCCAGATTGACCCTGTCACCCGTCTTCAGTTCCCCCAGATTTGTATGGGCAAGAGTATTTGATGAGACATCAAAAATAAAGCTGTCCCTGTCAAAGCTTTTAACTGTAAGGCAGACGCCATTAATAGCTATAGAGTCACCGGTTTTTATATCTTTTATAAGTACAGATGAGCTGACTTCAAATTCAATATCCTGCACCTTATCTGTAATTTTTTTTATTATCCCGGTCTCTTTGATGATCCCTGTAAACATCAGACACCCTGCCTTCCGGTCTGTTTACTATTATTTATCGGATATGCAGCGACCATAAGGTCGCTTCCCACTTTTTTAAAAGATGAAAATTCCAGATCCGTGCTGTCGCTTATATGGTCATTTTCAAGTTTTGAAAACATATTATATGGGCTGTCGCCGCCGATTATTTTTGGAGCCATAAAGATGATGAATTTATCTATAAGATGCTTTGTAAGAAATGAAGTAAGGATGCCGGGACCTGCTTCAAGCATTACAGATACGACGCCGTATTTATTATAAAGGATCTTTAATACTTCTGCAGGGTCCGGCCTGGCACCGGAGAGAAATTCAACAGATACTTCGCTGTCCTGAAGTTTTTTGGCTTTTTTACCGGTACCGGTCTTTTCCGTGCATTTATCTGATGCAAATATTATGGTATTTATATCACGAGCCGTCTTTATAATATTGGAATCCATGGGGATCCTTAGATCAGTATCAAGGACCACTCTGTAATACTCATGGTGAGCCCCGGCGAGGTAGCTTTTAAGATTATCCTCTACGGTCCCCCCGGGATCTGTCTTTGGAAACAGTGCGGGGTCATCAGCCATCACTGTATTTATACCGGTCAATACGCAGCCATACTCCATTCTCATCTCCTGGACCATTTTCCTGGACCGGATAGAAGTGATCCATTTTGAATCGGAGGTCCTGGCTGCAAGTTTTCCATCAATGCTTGAGGCTATCTTTGCACAGACAAAAGGAAATCCGCTCTTCATATTCTTAAAAAAGATCTCATTCTGGACCGCTATTTCCTCCGGGAATAGTCCGTCCAGTACTTCTATCCCTGCACATTTAAGCTTTCTTATGCCGTTTCCATTTACCTCAGGATTTGGATCCACTGAACCTATGATGACTCTCCTGAACCCATTCCGTATAAGTGCATCAGTACAGGGAGGGGTCCTGCCCTGTGTGCTGCATGGTTCCAGGGTCACATATATATCAGCGTCTTTGACAGGGACATGGCTGTTTTTTATCGCATCTATTTCGGCATGGTCGGCTCCTGCCTTCCTGTGATAACCTGTAGAGATCACTTTTCCGTCTCTTACTATCACTGCCCCGACCATAGGATTTGGCCTTGTTGTCCCGCGGCCATTCTCAGCAAGGCTGATAGCCTTCTTCATAAATGACTTATCCTGTTCAGTAAACTCTTTCATGTTCAATATACTGTAACGGTCAATATTTTTTACAAATAAAAAAAGCCACGGAGAAAACCATGGCTTATATTAAATATAAGTCAAAATCTTCTCCCATCCAGACTTTAACTGTCGGTCCTGGAGTCTCACCAGATCAGCCTGCACCAGGCAGGGTTGCGGACTATTACCGCCGGTAGGGGATTTCACCCATCCTCGAAAATTTTTAGAATCTAAGATCTAAAT
>CAYRTF010000045.1:6046-10215 GCA_964427165.1 uncultured Actinomycetota bacterium
CCCTTATAATATTTAAGGATATACTCTTTAAGTAAAATAAATTATATCAGGAAGAATTTATTTTTCAAATACGATCCAGGCGTAAAAATAAATTCCATTTGAAATTAAAGTTTTATATATTAAAATAAGTAGGTCTATGGATACAAAGACAAACAGAAAAATAAAGATCTTATGCAGCTGCGGGACCGGAGTGGCTTCATGTTCCTTTATTTCTACAGAACTTAAAAAATTTCTGGCAGGGCACGGGATAGATGCTGAGATAATAGAATGCCGGGTCAGGGAAGTCTATGATCGTTATAAAGATGTGGATCTGATCGTCAGCACATCACAACTTCCACCTAAAATAGATAAGCCGAGGATCAGCGGGGTCCCGTTTTTGACCGGTAACGATCTTGACGAGACTAAAGAGAAAATACTTGGACTGTTTAAGAAATAGATCATTTTAAAGAAATATCTGGTCTTCATTTATGTTATAATTTCATTGTTAGATATTGTATTCAATTGTTTTAGACAGGATATTAATATGTCAAAAAATGTAAAAATATCTGCCTCGATCTTGAACAGCAATTTTGCCTATCTTGCTGATGAAATAAAGAAAGTGGAAAAAGTTGGAGCAGATATGCTTCATGTGGATGTGATGGATGGAGTATTTGTTCCCAATATAACCATGGGTCCGCCCATAATAAAATGCCTGAGGAAAAATACCAGACTATTTATGGATGTTCACCTGATGATAACCCGTCCCGACAGGCTTCTTGACAGTTTTATTGAAAGCGGAGCTGATTCCATAAATGTCCATGTTGAGGAATGCCCCCACCTGGACAGGACATTAAACTATATAAAAGAGGCCGGTAAAAAAACTGCTATTGCCTTAAACCCCTCAACCCCTCTTTCGACCGTTGAGAATGTGCTGGGACTTGTAGATATGATACTAATAATGACCGTTAACCCCGGCTTTGGGGGCCAGGGTTTTATAGGTGATATGGTCTACAAGATCCAGAGGCTAAAGAAGATGATAGAGGATTACAGGAGGCTGACAGGAAGACATGACATAATGATAGACATACAGGTAGACGGGGGCATAAACCTTGACACTGCCCCAAAGGTAGCCGAAGCAGGAGCTACTGTTCTTTCTGTAGGTACTTCCATATTCAGGGCGGATGATCCGGTTGCATATGTGAAAAGCCTGAGACAAAAACTGACCCTTACTGCCTGATCCGGCCGGCACCGAAGGAGCAGAGGACATCAATGATCTCTTTTTTCGTTTTCATATTTCTAATCTCTAATACGAGTTTCTTGCATTTTACAGGATCCATCCTGTTTGTATGGTCCAGGACTTCCCGGTATCTTTTTAGTTCCACGCTTATGCCATCAGCTCCCATTCCCACAAGGATCGGGAGAAATTTGGGGTTTGCCGCTATACCGCCGCATACAGTGACTTTTTGATTTTTCTTATGGCAGACTTCAATGATCTGGCAGAGCAACTTTATGGTAATGGGATGCAGGAGGTCATCACTTCCATAGGGTCTGTACGACTGTCTTGATCCTGCATAAACAAGAGTCAATAGATCATTTGTCCCTATGCTTATTGTATCTGTATGGCTCAATATATCTTCAAGTGCATAGACACCTGCAGGGGTCTCTATAAAAGCACACAGGCTTACCCGGGATATTATCCCGGGACCAGAACCTGCAAGACTCTTTTGTGTGGACAGTATTTGTTCTTTTAATGCTGCCATTTCTTCAGCTTTTGAGACCATGGGGAAGGCCAGGATAAGTCTGCCATATTTTGAAGCTTTGACCAGCGCCTTCGTCTGGGCGCTGCAGGTCTTTCTGATAAGTGATCTGGCCCCGCTTTCGGTAAGAGTTTTTTTTGATATCAGGTTTATGAACGCCTGTTTGTCTCCACTGAGGTCGAGGGTCCGTATCGTGACCGGTTTTCCTGGAAAAAGCTTAAGTATATTGCTATAGGCTTTAAACTGTTCATCAACAGTAAGTCCGGTATCTCCATTCAAAAACGATAGTTCTGTCCTGAAGAGTCCGATACCGGCGACCCCCATAGAAGAAGCCTGTCTTGTCTCTTCCAGTGTATTTATACTGGCAAGAATGTCCGGGAGTCTTTTATTTTTTTTCTTAAATGAACCGATCCTTTTTATGCTGTCCCTAGAATATTTTTTATACTTTTTATCCATTTCCCTATCGGGCTGGATGATAAGCTTGCCATTAAAACCATCAAGTATTGCTCTCTGTCCGCCAGCGATCTCATCTACATTCTTTTTGATTTTTATCAGATAGGGGATCTTTAGTGATTTAATAAGAATTGAAGTATGTGATTGTGTATTTTGTTTTTCGATTACTATTCCCCTGACCTTTTTAAGGTCGACTTTTGCAAGGTCTGTGGGAAACATCCTCCTCGATACTAAAATAAGGTCCTCATCCTTAATATCTACTCCGGTTCCGGCCCTATCAGTATCTACAATTTTCAAATTAGACACCAGTCTATTGTAGAGATCCACAAGGTCATAGGTCCGGTTCCTGAATTTTTTCTTATTGTTTTTTCTTAATAGCTCTATTCTTTCATTAAATATTATTGATACCGCAAGATAGGCAGAGATCCTATACTCCCTGATCAGGTCCATAGTCCTATTAAATATATTTGAATCCTTGAGCGCCAGTATCTGAAAATCGATTATCTCGGAGAATTTCCCACCGATGTCTTTAGATAGCTTTTTTTTCGCAGACACAAGATCTTTCCTGGACTGTTTTAATACCTGTTTGAATTCTTTAACCTGACCCTCAATATTTTCATTGCCGCTGATCTTCTGGTAGAGATTGTCCCGCAGCACCTTTATTCTTCCGATATCTTTAAGGTCAAGATCATAAAATTCCTTGGATAATTTCTGGAGAAGAGTCTTTTCTTTTAATGGCTCAGAAGAAAACTTGAATATTTTTCCGGTGGCTATCCCCCTGCATACCGCCAGTCCCTTTAAAACTTTCATTTTTTTATCCTGCTCCAGTCCTGAAAAAATCTTTTATGGCTCTTTCCGCCCCGGCCTCGTCTTTCCCGTCTATATTGATGGTCAAAGTGTCTCCCATTTCGGCACCAAGGCCCAATACTTCGGTGATGTTTTTTCCATCTGCGGCCGCTTCCCGTGACGATATTGTAATAGATGATCCAAACCGGTGGCATAGCCCCACCAGCCTGGAGGCGGGTCTTGCATGAAGTCCCTCTATATTATTTACCTTTATCTCTACCGATCTCATTATTTACAAAAAACAATATGTTTAAAATCTAGAACATTTTAATATATTGGTTATTATTTGTATAATTATGTTTAGAGATGATATATATTTTCAATGTAATATCGAAATATAAGACAGGGAGGATCCATGACAATATTAAAAAGGGTTAAAAATTTTCTGGCGCCGCTTCCTGTGGTGCTGGTCACAATGCGCCTCAGGGATAATGACGGTACAGCTGATAATATTATCCCGATATCATGGACAGGTATTGTGGAGTCTGCGCCCCATATGATAAGTATCAATATTTCCAGGGGGAAGTATTCATGGGAAGTAATAAAGAAGACGAAACAATTTGGAGTTGCAATACCGGGAGCGGGCAATATAAAGGAAGTGGACATCTGCGGGACCACCCATGGGGACAAAGCAGATAAATTCAGCCTGACAGGGTTTGAAAAGATGGATGCCTCTATTATTGACGTACCGCTTATAAAGCAATGTCCGGTCAATATGGAGTGCACGCTTGAAGATATAATATCATTTAAATCCCATGATATGTTTATAGGGAAAATAGAAGCCACTCATCTTGACGACAGCTTTGCAGATGAGGATGGAGAACCTGATTTTAAAAAGATCGATATTTTATGTTATGCAAACGGTGATTACTGGGACCTTGGCACAAAACTTGAAAAATTATTTTTTACGAAGACTAAAAAATAATTATTTTATATAAAGATTGCAATAATGATTCATTGGGAGGAAAAATGAAGAAATTACTATTATTCATGATGGTGTTGCTTACAGTTATATTCGTCTCCGTCTCACCTCTGTGGGCCTTTGATTCTAAAAGCGGAGATGATGTAAGCATAAGCACAAGCCTGGATGATGATCTCTATATCTTTGGTTCCGATGTGCTGGTAAGTGAAAAT
>CAYRTF010000046.1:0-9592 GCA_964427165.1 uncultured Actinomycetota bacterium
ATAATAAAATAGTGTAATATCAAATTTTTCTTTAAGCAGGCTGACGGGGTAAGCTGTACAGGTGGCACAGCATGAATGAAGAAGCATTCTGGGTTTTAAAGTTGAATATTTCACCATTTTCCCTATAATATTAAATTTGTCTTTAGTTTATTTTAATTTGACATAGAGTATATTAATAGAAATAGTAAGAAGTATCAAAATATTTGGCATGAAAGATATTTCTATAAAAGTTAAGAGCCTTGGCAGCCTTGAGGACCTGAAGCCCTATCTTAAAAAAGATCACGGAATAGCACGAAAAACAATTTCAGATGTGAATAGTATTGTGGAAGAGATAAGGCTCCAGGGAGATGCGGCCCTTATCAGGTATACCCGGGAATTTGACGGGTATGACCCTGGGGATATGGATAAGCTATCTGCAGATAGCATAGAAATTGAGGAAGCCGCCCTGCGGGCAGAAAAGAATAAGCCTGGCCTTGTAGATGCCATAAGAGTCAGCAGGAAGAACATTGAGAAGTATCACAGGACACAGCTGGAGTCCCTGAAAAATTCCTGGATGATAAGTAGCGGTCCGGGAAAGGAGCTTGGACAGAGATCTACCGCTTTACAAAGAGTGGGCCTTTATATACCGGGCGGAAGATACGTGTATCCTTCTACCGTCTTGATGACAGCCATACCGGCGATCATAGCGGGAGTAGATGAGGTCGTCATATGTTCTCCTCCCGGGATGGATGGAAAGTTAAATGATATCCTGCTGTATTTGTGCAGGGAGCTGGGAATCAGCGAGATTTACAAGATCGGCGGCGCACAGGCTGTAGCCGCAATGGCATATGGTACCGGGACAATAAAGCGGGTAGATAAGATAGCCGGACCAGGCAATATATACGTGACACTGGCAAAGAAAGCTGTTTACGGCCTTGTGGGAATTGACAGCCTTGCCGGTCCAAGCGACATAACTATTATTGCAGACGATGGGGCCAGGGCTGATTTTATTGCACTTGATCTGGTGGCACAGGCAGAGCATGACCCGTTTTCAAGGAGTATTTTACTTGCAGGCAGCCGGGGCAAAGCAAAGGAAGTAGTAGAAAGTATTGATAAATACCTGGAAGAGTTTGGAAGCGACAAGAGGCATAAGAATAATTTTAAGATAGCAGTCACGGCACTTAATAATAATTGTGATATTTTTTATAGTGATGATATGGATCTTCTGGTAGAGGCATCGAATATCATTGCTCCCGAGCACCTGGAGATCATGGCAGGCGACCATGAATACATACTTAAAGGTATTAAAAATGCAGGTGCAATATTTATTGGTGATTATACCCCGGTTGCAGTGGGTGATTATATTGGGGGGACCAATCATGTCATACCTACCGGGGGTAATGCCAGATTTGCCTCGTCCCTTGGCGTAAATGATTTTTTAAAGAAGAGCAGCATATGTCGTTACAGCAGGGATGCCCTTGAAAAAGAAAGAAAACATATTGCGAATATGGCTGATTTTGAAGGGTTATATGCCCACAGGGATTCTGTGAACAAAAGATTTGAATAATGATGAAAAGGTGAGAAGTATGAGTTTAAAGATCAAGAAATGGATATCCGGTCTTCCGGATTATACTCCTGGAAGATCGATAGAGGAAATAAAGAATAAATATGGACTAAAAAATGTCTACAAGCTTGCTTCCAATGAAAACCTGTACGGACTTCCGGAAGGGCTCGCAGAGAAAATATGTGAAGAGATCCAAAATATTTATTATTATCCCGATGCTGGCTGCAGCCAGATAAGAGAGAAGCTTGGAAAAGTACATGGGATCCCTGTAGAAAAAATAATAATAGGAAGCGGATCGGACCAGATAATCGAGATGATATGTGATAGTTTTATAGGTCCGGGCGGTAATGCAGTCATTGCTGACCCTACATTTCCCATATACGAGAAATCTACCCTGAAGTGTGGCGGCAGCACTACCAAGGTGCCTCTGGCTGATTTCAGGCATGATATAAAAGGTCTTCTTGCTGCAGTGGATGCCCACACAAGAATAATGTTTTTGACCAATCCCCATAATCCCGCAGGTACCAATATAACAGGGGAAGAGTTCAAATACGTACTGGACAAATTACCGGAAGACATACTTCTTGTAATGGATGAAGCCTATTATGAGTATGTTATGCCCGATGAAAGAATAGATACTGCGGAATATATTGCCGGGAGGGACAACCTGATGGTCCTCAGGACTTTTTCAAAAATATTCTGTCTTGCCGGTCTGAGGATAGGATACGGCATGGGATCGACTGAGGCTATAAGAGCCCTGAATAAGGTGAGACTTCCTTTTAGTGTAAGCTCAATCGCACAAAAAGCGGCACTTTATAGCCTGGAGTACCAGGATTTTGCTGTTAAAACAAGGGAGAGTATTCATAAACAAAAGCAGATCTATTATAATGTGCTTGAGAAAAACGGTATAGGATTCATAAGGTCCTATGCTAACTTTATACTTATAAAGGTTGGCAGTGACAGCAGCCAGGTAACTGAGGAACTATTAAAAGAAGGATTTATTATAAGGCCTGGAGAAAATCTCGGATTTCCAGGATATATAAGAGTTACAGTTTCCACAGATGAAGTAAGTGCAAAATTTCTTGAGGTCTTTATCAGGATCTACAAGAATTGCAATAAATAGGGGGGATATCAAATGGGTAAAAAAGAGAAAGGAAGAGTACCATGGAAACAGTGGTAACAGGCAAAGGGACCGAGGTGAGGTTTGGCCAGGGACTTCCAACAGTTATGATCGCCGAAAGGATCAACCCTACGGGAAGAAAATCCCTTGCCGAGGAACTAAAACAGGGCAAGCTGGATATTGTAAGGGAAGATGCCAGGAAACAGACAGAAGCTGGCGGCCACATCATCGACATAAATGTCGGTGCTGTTGGAGTTGATGAAGTGGATATGCTCCCCAGGGCAGTAAAGGTTGTCATGGAAGAATCAGATCAACCGGTATGCCTTGATTCAGCAAACCCCGAAGCACTTAAAGCGGCGCTTAAGGTGTATCCCTACAAGGCGCTGATAAATTCAGTGACAGGGGAAGAAAAATCTATGGAAAACCTGCTTCCAGTAGCAGCGGAGAGCGGCTCAGCTATCATCTGCCTTGTGCTGGATGAGGATGGCATACCTGATAATGTGGCAGGAAGGCTACAAATAGCAAAAAAGATAATTGCCCGCACAGAAAGCATGGGTATCAAGATGGAGGACCTGGTATTTGACAGCCTGGTCATGACCAATTCGACCAATACTGAATCGGCAAAAATAACAATTGAGACAATGAGGCAGCTGGTTGCTGAATATGGGGTGTCTACTACAGGCGGATATTCCAATGTCAGTTATGGGATGCCGAACAGGGACCTGCTCAATATCCAGTTTATTTCAATGGGTATAATGAACGGGCTCACGGCCCCGATAACCGATCCACTTATACCGGGTCTTGCTGAAGCAATGAGAGCAGCAGATTTTCTTGCCGGCAGGGATGCTTATGGCATGAACTTTATCTCATCATATAGAAAATAATTACATTTTAGGTTATAATCTCCCTTGTTTATTATAATTGAACAAGGGAGAATCAAATGGCAAAGGTACTTTTAAAAGACCTGACCAAGCGATTCGATGACGTAGTGGCCGTGAACAAGATGAGCGACGTTATCGAAGACGAACAATTTGTGGTCCTGGTAGGACCCTCAGGATGCGGTAAAACCACAACACTGCGTATGATAGCAGGGTTGGAGGAAGTAACCGAGGGAGAAATCTATATCGGAGACCGGCTTGTCAACGATGTCCCACCAAAGGACAGGGATATCGCGATGGTGTTTCAAAACTATGCCCTTTACCCCCATATGGACGTGTACAACAATATGGCTTTCGGACTAAAACTCCGGAGAACCCCAAAAGCAGAGATCGAAAAAAGAGTAAATGATGCGGCCAGGATCCTGCATATCGAAGACTTACTCAAGAGAAAACCCAAACAGCTGTCCGGCGGGCAGAGACAGAGAGTTGCGCTCGGAAGAGCCATTGTAAGGGACCCAGAGGTATTCTTAATGGACGAACCTCTTTCAAACCTTGATGCGAAGCTCAGGGTACAGATGAGGACAGAGATCGCCAAACTTCACCAGAGACTTAATGCGACGATCATATACGTTACCCATGACCAGACGGAAGCTATGACGATGGCGGACAAGATAATCATCATGAAAGACGGCTTGGTGCAGCAGACAGGAAAACCACAGGAGGTTTACGACCATCCTCAAAATATGTTTGTTGCCGGATTTATAGGATCGCCAGCTATGAACTTTGTAGATGTGACAGTAACCGATAAGATGACGCTCAAGAATCATCAATTCGAGATAGATATTCCTGCAAAGACCAAGGAAATAATTAAGAAGAACAGCCTGGTCGGCAAAGATATCGTTATGGGAATAAGGCCCGAGGATCTGGAAGACTCAGCATTTGTCGATGAAGCAAATGACAGCAATACCCTGACCGCAAAGGTAGAGGTCACAGAGCCCATGGGTGCCGAGATCTATGTATATGTGGACATCAATGGAGTCCTCATGACTGCAAGGGTCAGTCCGAGGTCGAAGATAAAAAGCGAAGATTCTGCTAAATTATATGTGGATGTTGAAATGCTGCATCTCTTTGACAAACAGACAGAAAAGGCATATATCTAATACTGGCTGACAGTCTCGTAATATTAATTTATATTAAAAGTAAGGCATAATATAAGTAATTATATTGTGCTTTACTTTTTCTTTTTATAAAATTAAGGCGTATGGAATCAAGATATGATGTAATAATTTCAGGAGCCGGGCCATCAGGCAGCTTGCTTGGTTTTCTGCTTTCCCAAAAAGATATAAGGACCCTGGTAATAGATAAGAAGAATTTCCCCCGTTATAAGATCTGTGCGGGAGGTTTGCAGGACAGGATACTTGAGCTCATTCCTTTTGATATCAGCAGCATGATCCATAAAAGTTTTGGAAGCATCCGGTTCTCTCTAAAGGGCCGTGATAATTTCATAAAGACACACGGAAGTCCTATAATACATACAATTGACCGGGGAGAATTTGATCATTTTCTTGCGGATAGAGCTGCTGGTAATGGATGCAGTATTAGGTTCGGCGAAGAAGTAATAGATTTTGAAAATAATAATATTGGTATTACCGTAAAGACAGAAAAGCATAAATATAATACAAAAATACTTATAGGTGCTGATGGGATCAGGGGTTTGGTTCACCGCAGGGTAATAGGCAAAGCCGGAATATTAAGGATACTGGGATACGAACTTGAAAAAAAGTGCCATCCTGGTGAAGACCCGGAAAAAGGTAGACATATCGGTCTTGATTTTGGAGGTACGAAAAGGGGATATTTATGGGCCTTTCCAAAAAAGGATTCAATATCCTATGGAATAGGCGGTCCTGTAGATACCGCTGTATCGATGAAGAAATACTTCAGGCAGTATCTCGGAAAAGATCTATTTGGAAATAATGGGACCGGACCGCGGGTAATGGCACAGTGTATACCTATTAGAAAGGAAGAAACACCTTTGTGCCGGGAAAGAGTGCTCTTGATCGGTGACGCTGCATGTCTTGGGGATGCCTTTACAGGGGAAGGACTTTATAATTCCTTTAGAAGTTCCCATCATGCATTAAAAAGCATAGCAGCGGCCCTTAAGAGGTCGGAATATTCTTTTAAAGACTATAGAGAAGCAATAATAGAGGATGTGTGCCGGGATATAAAGATATCCCTGACTTTTTCCAGGATATTTTTTACTTATCCTCTTTTTTTCTATAAGTTACTTAAGACAAATGATAAGTTTTTTAGATTATGCTGTGAAGTACTTAAGGGTTCCAAAAAGTATAGTGATATCTCTGGAAGGCTCAATCCCTTTAACAGGTAATTAAATATTATATATAAGAAATTGTTTTATATCTGAAAGGAAAAAAATGGCAGAGAGCAATAAAGAAACAATAATTGCTCAGATATCCGATATTCATGTGGGGGAATCACATTTTGTCCCAAGTCTTCTTACGAGGGCGATAGACGAGATAAATGAATTGAATCCGGATATTGTAATAATAACTGGTGATCTGACAGCTAATGGTTTTAGGAGGGAATATGATACTGTTAAAAACTATCTCATCCCTATTAAATGCGAGAACCTGATAGTGCAGCTTGGTAATCATGATTCAAGAAATGTAGGGTATCTTCATTTTGAGCAGATCTTTGGGGAGAGGTACAGGACATTCAGGAATAAGGATGTGACTATTATTGCCGCTGATTCGAGTGAACCGGACCTGGATAATGGCCAGATAGGCCGGGAGCATTATAAGTGGATAAATGAAGAATTTGGAAAGAGCGGTAGTAAAAACTTTAAGATATTTGCCATGCACCATCATCTGGTGTCTGTTCCTGACACCGGGCGTGAAAGAAATATTGTAAATGATGCAGGCGATGTGCTTGAGACTGTAGTAGATGCTGGAGTAGACATGGTCCTTTGCGGTCACAAACATGTTCCTTATTTATGGAGAGTTGAAGACCTACTGGTAGTTACAGCAGGTACAGTATCATGCCTCAGGCTCAGAGGAGTAATAGAACCAAGTTACAATATAATATATGTCCGGGAAAAAGAAATAGACATATACAGAAGATCACCTTTTGACAAAATTGAGAAAATACTCGGAGTAAAAAGAATAGGCAGAAAGGCCAAACTCTGTGAAAAGTTTATTACAGAAAAAAGATAATAAGAATAAAAGATTAGCGGCCCTGATAGATGGCGAGCATTATCCCGAAGTGAGCAGGGATGCAATAAATCTTTTAAAGACTTATTTCCCGGGCAGCTTTTCAGGAATAATATTTCTTGGCGGGACAGAGAAACTGATCGCCTGCGACCTGGAAAAATATTTTGGTGAAAAGGTCTACCGGATAGATGATATCGATTCTGACTTCTGCCGCGCCCTTGATTTTTTTAAACCGGATATTGTCTATGATCTCAGTGATGAGCCTGTTGTGGATTATAAGATAAGGATGAAAATAGCTTCTTTCTGCATGGCTAATAGATGCAGCTACATGGGACCTGATTTCCTTTTCAACTGGGAACCCCGGTATATAAAAAGCCAAAAGGATACTATTGCTATTATCGGTACCGGTAAACGAATCGGCAAGACAGCAATAAGTGCATATATTGCAAGGCTTTTAATGGATGGCGGCATTGATGTGGCCATAATCGCAATGGGAAGAGGCGGGCCCGGCAGACCGCAGGTGATCAAGGGAGACGAGATAGATATAGATGAAAAATATCTTCTCAGGTTAAATGATAATGGCTATCATGCAAGTTCAGACTATATTGAGGATGCTCTGCTAAGCAGGGTTACGACTATCGGCTGCAGGAGATGTGGGGGAGGATTTGCCGGGAAGATATTTATGACCAATCTTGAAGAGGGCATGAAAATAGCGGAAAAACTGGATTCGGACCTTCTGATAATAGAAGGGAGCGGAGCCTCGATACCGCAGGTTGATACGGATATAACGATCTGTACAATAGGAGCATTTCAGGAATGGGACAGCCTTATAGGGTATCTGGGCATATACAGAATAATTATGGCCGATATGATCATACTTACCATGTGTGAGGAACCTATTGCGGACTTAAAAAAAATAGATCATCTTGAATCCAGGATCAAGAAATTCAATCCGGGAGCAGTATTGATAAGGACAGTCTTCAGGCCAGAACCTCTTTCAAGCATCAGGGGTAAAAAGATCTTCCTGGGAATGACCGCAATAGATAGTATTGAAAAAAATATAATAGATCATCTTGAGACCATGTATGGCTGCAGCGTGGTAAAAGCAAGTTTTAACCTGTCCAGAAGGGATGAATTAAGAAAGGACCTTGATAACAGTCCGGAGTTTGACCTTATCCTTACAGAGCTAAAAGCAGCTGCTGTAGACGTGCTGACAGAGTATGCTTCAAAAAAGAAAAAAGAAGTAGTGTATCAGGATAATATTCCAATTATTACCAGCAGTAAAGTAGACCTTAAAGGGGAGCTTATAAAACTTATCAGAAGGAGAAAGAGCAAATGACTGTAAATAAAGGTGATCGGTCCCAGCAGAATCCCGTAGTAATATCCGATAAAAAAAGCGGGCTTCCTTTTTCAAAAGGCATACTTGCATCATCTATTTCAGTAGCGGGGATCGACATAGTAATAGCCCATAAGATAGCGCTTAATATACAGGAATATTTTAAAACCAACCGGACAAGATCTATTACATTGGAAGAATTAAGATCACTGGCTTTCAGGTTCATCAAAGATGAGGTCGGTCTGGAACATGCTGAAAAATATCTGCTGTGGCAGTCAGTTGGAAAACTGCAAAAGCCGACAATAATACTTGTCGGGGGAGCAACAGGCGTGGGCAAGTCAACAGTTGCAACAGTCCTTGCAAACAGGCTCAATATCACCAGGGTTGCATCTACTGATGCCATCAGGGAGGTTATGAGGGCCTCAGTTTCCGAAAAGCTTATAAGACCACTCAGGGGTTCGTCCTATAATGCGTATCTTAACCTGACCCTGCCTCCGTCAGGGGTCGAACCGGTGATCCTTGGTTTCAGGGAGCAGGTACTTGCGGTAAATGTAGGTGTTGAAGCTATAATAAAGAGAAGTGTGGAGGAGAAAACAGATATTGTCATCGAAGGGGCCCATATTGTACCAGGGTATCTCGATATAAAAAAATATACTGATCGTTCAATAATAATCCAGATGGTAGTAGCAGTTCCCGACAAAGATATACATAAGGAACATTTTAATAAGAGAACTGTTGAAACGCAGGGTTCAAGACCGATGCAGAGGTATTTAAAGCACCTGGACAAGATAATATTGATCCAGGATTATCTTGAGGAACTGGCGGGCAAGAATGATGTAAAGATCATACAAAACTATAATCTGGACAATACTGTAAATGAGGCGCTGGAATTAATATTCAAAAGAATAAAGGATGAATTTGCAAAAGTAGGTAATGAGTATGCGGATACTGCCTAGGAGCAGATCAGGCCCCAGTTCCCGGACAAGCTCGTGCTTACCTGGCATCAACAGTAAATTCATTTTCCATTTTACTGGAATCGTTTAGCATTGCTTCAATAGTATAATATCCTTCAGGGTATTTGCCGTTCCTCTTTAATAAGTAGATTATTATTTCTCCCGAACCAGCTCTTTCAGGATTTATTGTGTTTTCCTGAAAAATAGCATCACCGTTCTTATCTGAAAGCGTCCAGGTCACCTCTATAACATCATCTGTATCCAGGTCCCTTATACCTATTATAAGGTAGATATCAGAACTTTTGCTTTGGAATTCTTTGACCTCCTCAACTTCTTTATCGGTTTCTCCTTCATGCGGCAAAGCCGGTGCATCATTGAGATAAAGACCAGTGATAGCCGGGTCTTCCCTCAGAGAGATAATCGTCACAGCCGCTATAAGAGCTGCACACAGGACTAATATTATAATTGTTCTTTTATTCATAAAATCTTTTTGCTATTATAGCAAAACCAGTAAAAATGTTTGACTAAAATATCC
>CAYRTF010000047.1:0-8788 GCA_964427165.1 uncultured Actinomycetota bacterium
CGGCGCAAGATCAACTGCCATGCCTATGACTGTATTGATAAGTGATACCGCCTCTGCTCCACCCCTTTTAGCGGCCCGGGCCGACTGGATGATATTATCATGATTGGGTGAGAGTTTTGCGATAACCGGAATATCAAGAAGGGAAGCTACCCCGTCTACTACTTTTTCGACTTCCTCAGGCATCGCACAGAATGCCTTTCCTCCCTGTTCTGTATTAGGGCATGAAAGGTTTAGCTCCAGAGCCAGTATCTCTGATTTTATATCAAGTACCCTGAGCGCTGTTTTTTTAAACTCCTCAAGATCCTGTCCGAAAATACTTAATATTACCCTCGCGCCCTTCGCCTGCATCCAGGCAAGGTGTGATGTAAGGAATGTATCTATTCCATCATTTTGAAGCCCTATGGAATTAAGCATCCCTGATGCGGTCTCGCATATCCGCGGGCCGGGATTACCTTTCCTGGGTTTTAGTGAATAGCTCTTGGTCGTAACAGCGCCGAGGACCGATATGTCATAAAAGGGCTGATGCTGGTCCCCATGCGAAAATGTTCCGGAGCAGGTTATTACCGGGTTGGGAAGTTTTATCCTTCCGATCTCCACCGAAAGGTCAGGGTCCCCTGGAGATCTTATGTCAATATTGTCAGTCATCAAATATTACCTCCGAAAGCTTGAATGCCGGACCGTCTTTACATACCTTCTTATAGTCAAAATCTCCATTGTCTGTTTTTATTTTTACCACGCATCCATTGCAGGCTCCCATGCCGCATGCCATTCTTTCCTCAAGAAATACTGTCGCATCAATATTTTCTCCTGTCAGCTCTTTTTGCAAAACCTTAAGCATCGGCTCCGGTCCGCAGCAGAATATATCATGGTCGCTAAAAAGCCTGTACTCGTCAAATAAATGGTCGCTGGCAAGTCCGAGCTCGCCCCATGTTCCGTCTTCTGAGAATATCCTGTACTTTACACCTGTCCTGACAAGGTCCCTCTCCCACCTGAGAAGACTGCTGTCCTTAAAACCTGCAAGGACCAGGACATTCTTCCCAGCCTCCAGTCCGAGCTTTGACAGTAGATTCAGTGGAGCCACGCCCATGCCTCCTCCTATAAGGAACAGATTATTCCTGGTGCCGGCCAGGTCCACCGGTTTTCCAAAAGGTCCGGAAAAATCAAGCCCGTCGCCCCTGCTGAGTGAAGACATATAATGCGTACCCCTCCCTTTTACGAGATACAGTATGGAAAAGACATTGAATTTTCCTTCTATATCAAAGATTGAAAACGGCCGTCTGAGCAGAGGATCCCTGACCCCCGGGGGGGCGCATTTTATATTTACAAATTGTCCGGCCCCGGCATTTTTTACAATATAGGGTGAAAATACCTCCATCTTGTAGATGCCGGGACCGTATTTCTCATTTGAAAGTATCTCTCCCTTTAATATTTTCATCAATAATCCTGTATGGCCTTTACATTTATTTTGCTATTGTTTTTCATCACATATATCCCCTGCAGCAGCGCTGATGTGGCAGATAATGTGGTTATTGACGGGACATTGTGAAGAACGGCCGCTGTCCTCATATAATATCCGTCACTGCGCGCACTGCTTCCTTCCGGAGTATTAATAATGAGGTCTATCTCGCCATTCTTTATCATATCTATTACATTGGGGCGGCCTTCCCGGATCTTCAGGACCTTATGGGTCTTTATGCCGCTTTCTGAGAGTATGTCCCCCGTTCCCCTGGTAGAGATTATCTTAAAATCCATCGCAGCAAGCTTCGAGGCGATGTCCACGACCAGGTCCTTGTCCTTATCGCTTACTGATATAAATACCGAGCCTGATGTCGGGAATACCTGGTTTACGGATAACTGTGACTTGGCAAAGGCGATCCCGAACTCAGGGTCTATGCCCATCACCTCTCCGGTAGATTTCATCTCCGGTCCGAGTATCGTATCGGCCCCCGGAAATCTATCAAACGGAAGGACAGCTTCCTTGATGCTGAAATAGTCAAGCTTTGTCGGATCGACCCGCTCAAAATCCTGGTCCGCAAGTTTCATGCCCGCAAGGACCCTGGAGGCTATCTTTGCCATAGGCACCCCGATAGACTTGCTGACAAAAGGAACCGTTCTCGATGCCCTTGGATTTGCTTCCAGCACATATACCTTCGAGTCCTTGACGGCATACTGGATATTCATGAGTCCTATTACCCTGAGCCTATGGGCCATCTTAAAAGTATACTCCCTTATTGTCTCGATTATTTCAGATCCGAGAGTATAGGCCGGTATCACACAGGCACTGTCGCCGGAATGAATGCCCGCTTCCTCTATATGTTCCATTATCCCGCCAATAAAGAGCTCTTCGCCATCATATATGGCATCAACATCGACCTCTATTGCCCGCTCCAGGAATTTATCTATAAGTATCGGCCGGTCGCCAGAGACCTCCGTAGCATTCTTAACATAATCTTTTAAAGTGTCTTCATTGTATACAATGCTCATGGCTCTTCCGCCCAAAACATAGGATGGACGCACTATAACCGGATAGCCGATCCTTGTTGCTATCTTTACCGCATCTGCTTCATTTAGGGCCATGCCGTTCTCCGGCTGAGGGATATCCAGCTCCTTAAGCATACTGCCGAATCTCTTGCGGTCCTCAGCAAGGTCCACCGAGTCAGGAGATGTCCCCAGTATATTAACACCGGCATCCCTGAGTCTTATGGCAAGCTTTAATGGTGTCTGCCCCCCAAACTGTATTATGACCCCTTTCGGTTTCTCAGCCTCTACAATATTCATCACATCCTCAAAGGTAAGCGGTTCAAAATACAGCCTGTCGGAAGTATCATAATCCGTACTCACTGTCTCCGGATTACAGTTCACCATAATGGTCTCGTATCCCATGTCATGGAGGGCAAAAGAGGAGTGTACACAGCAGTAGTCGAACTCGATCCCCTGCCCGATCCTGTTCGGTCCGCTTCCAAGGATTATTATTTTTTCCTTATCAGCCGGGAGTATCTCATCTTCTGTTTCATATGTAGAATAATAATAAGGGGTATATGCCTCAAATTCTGCCGCACATGTATCAACAGTCTTAAAAGTAGGTACTACTTGCAATTTCTTCCTGAAATTCCTTACATCATCCTCCCTGCAGTTACAGAGATGGGCTATTTGCATATCAGAATACCCGAATCTTTTAGCCTCCCGCATTGTTTCAGCGCTGATATCCCCTAACCCGCAATCTTTAAACCTCTTCTCAAAATCAACAAGCTGGGAAATATTATTCAAAAACCAGGGATCTATCTTTGTAAAGCTAAAAATGTCCTTAAGCGGCATACCGATCTCAAAAGCATATTTTATATAGAATACCCTGTCCTGGTTTGGGATGGACAGCTTATCATTTAAAAGCTCTTCCCTGATATCATTCACTCCGTCTGACCCAAGCCCGTAACGGTCTATTTCAAGTGATCTTATGGATTTCTGCAGCGCTTCCTTAAATGTCCTCCCGATGGCCATGGCCTCGCCGACAGATTTCATCCTGGTCGTAAGTGAAGTGTCTGCGCCCGCAAATTTCTCAAAGGCCCATCTTGGGAACTTGACCACAACATAATCTATCGAGGGCTCAAAGCATGCCGGAGTCTTTTTGGTGATATCATTTGGTATCTCATCAAGGGTATATCCGACAGCAAGCTTTGTGGCTATCTTTGCGATGGGAAAACCTGTAGCCTTAGAAGCCAGGGCGCTGCTTCTTGATACCCTGGGATTCATCTCTATAACAGCCATCTGGCCGTTCTCCGGATTTATCGCAAACTGTATGTTTGAGCCACCGGTCTCAACGCCTATCTCCCTTATGATATCGAGGGCCGCATTCCTCATCGTCTGGTATTCTGCATCAGTAAGTGTCTGTGCTGGCGCAACAGTTATGCTGTCACCGGTATGGACCCCCATGGGATCAAAGTTCTCGATCGAACATACTATGACGACATTATCTTTTTTGTCCCTCATCACTTCAAGTTCATACTCTTTCCATCCGGCCACTGATTTTTCTACAAGTACCTGCGATACCGGTGAGAGGTCGATCCCCCTGGTGACTATCTCTGAAAATTCTTCCTTGTTGAATGCCACTCCGCCGCCAAGCCCGCCAAGTGTGAATGAGGGCCTTACAACAAGCGGGAATTTGAGTTCATCTGCAAACTGAAGAGCCTCAGCCAGGGTGTTTGCATAACCGCTCGGGGGTACATGCAGCCCTATATTTGCCATGGCCTTCTTGAACTTTTCCCTGTCTTCAGCCTTTACTATTATATCCACATCGGCCCCGATAAGCTCCACCCCATATTTATCAAGCACTCCATCACGGGCAAGCATCACTGCAATATTAAGTCCGGTCTGGCCTCCCAGTGTAGGGAGAAGTGCGTCTGGCCTTTCCTTCTCTATTACCTTCGTGACAAACTCAGGTGAGAGAGGCTCTATGTATGTCTTGTCGGCAAAATCGGGATCTGTCATTATCGTGGCCGGATTCGAGTTTACAAGCACGACCCTGTAGCCCTCTTCCTTCAGCACCTTGCACGCCTGCGTGCCGGAATAGTCAAATTCACAGGCCTGGCCTATTATTATGGGTCCCGAGCCTATTAGCATTATTGTTTTTAAGTCATCTCTTTTTGGCATAGATATTTTTACCCTGTCTGTTAATTAAGTTTTCATTTAAGCAAGCCCCTGAAAAAATTCCCATTACCGGCTCCTAATTCTTAAAGTCATCGATAAATTTTATAAATCTCGCAAAAATATACCTCGAGTCATGAGGTCCCGGACCTGCCTCGGGATGATGCTGCACCGTAAATGCAGATATGTCCGGATACTCTATCCCCTCTATCGTCTGGTCGTTTAAGTTCAGGTGCGTGACCTTATGCGAAGTGATTTTGATGTCATCAAGCGACTGGACATCTACCGAGAAACCATGGTTCTGCGTTGTGACCTCTACTTCCTGGTTATCAAGGTTTTTTACTGGATGATTTGCCCCATGATGACCGAACTTTAATTTATAGGTCCTGGCTCCCAGGGCAAGTGACAGCAGCTGATGTCCCAGGCATATGCCGAATATTGGCTTTTTGCCGATAATACCCCTGATATTTTCAATTGCATAGCTTACCGCAGCCGGATCCCCCGGACCATTTGAGAGCAGTATCCCGTCAGGATCGGTCTCAAGCATTTTCTCCGGAGAGGTGCCTGCAGGCATTACGGTAATATCAAATCCTGCAGAATCCAGGCATCTCAGTATGTTTAACTTAATTCCGAAGTCATATGCGGCTATCCTGTATTTATGATCCTTCCTTGACGGATTAAATGTATAGGGCTCGCTGCAGGTAACAAGATCAACAAGATTTCTTCCCTCCATATCTGGAAAACTGTCAAGCCTCGACCTGAGCTCCGCGCGGCCCGTGGCCTCTGTGGATATCAGGCCCTTCATGGCTCCGCTCTCCCTTATATGCCTGGTAAGCTGCCTGGTATCGATCTCAGATATCCCGATAATATTATACTGCTTTAAATAATCCTCCAGGCTCCTGCCGGCCCGCCAGTTGCTATAGTGGTCAAGATATTCACGCACCACAAAACCCTTGACCTGTACCTTTGAAGATTCTACATCTTCGGGATTAACCCCATAATTGCCGATCTGGGGATATGTCATAGTTACTATCTGCTCGCAATAGGAAGGATCAGTAAGTATTTCCTGATATCCAGTCATGGAAGTATTGAAAACCACTTCTCCCGCAACTTCTCCATCACAGCCAAAACTCTTTCCCTCAAATACCTTTCCGTCCTCCAGCATCAAAATCGCTTTCAATATCCTACCCGCTTTCGTATTCTATTTTTCCATTACTGATGGTGTATTTTACCTGTCCGGATAATCTCTGTCCTATAAATGCAGAGTTGGCGCTTTTTGATTTAAAATCTCCCGCATTTACAGTAAACTCTTTGCCTGTGTCTATAACTGTAATATCTGCAGTACCGCCCACCTTTATTGTGCCGGCATCAATATCCAGTATTTTTGCCGGTCCGGCTCCCATAAGCTCCGCAAGCCTTAAAAGCGGAATACCCTTTTCCATACAGAGCTTTGTATAGCTTGCAGCAAAAAGTGTCTCCAGTCCGGTGGTGCCGAACTCTGCCAGCTTAAATGTCGTATTTTTTTCCGTATCAAGATGAGGTGCATGGTCGGACACTATTGCGTCTATGGTCCCGTCAGCCGCACCCTCTATCAGGGCTTCCTGGTCGGCAGCGCTCCTTATGGGAGGCTTGACCTTCAAGTTTGTATTAAAACTTTCAAGAGAACTGTCATCAAAGAACAGGTGATGGGCCGTGACATCACAGCTTATATCCACACCTTCTGCCTTTGCGGTCCTTATCATATCAACAGCACCTGCCGTACTTATATGTGTGATATGTATCCTTGCCCCGGTTTTTTTGGCCAGCACTATATCCCTTCCGATCATTAAGTCATCGGCAAGTGAGGATATGCCTTCAAGACCGAGCCTGGTGGAATATCTTCCTTCATGCACCAGTCCGTATTTTGAGAAGCTGTAGACTTCCTCGTGGAGCATGAGCGGCTTTTCAAACTGTCTTGAATACCTCATTATCTCGTACATGAGCTTTGCATCGGTTACGGAACGGCCGTCATCAGAGAAACCGGCAGCTCCTGCTTCCGCAAGGAGTCCCATCTCCGTTATCTCCCTGCCTTCAAGTCCCCTGGTCATTGCAGCCACAGGATAGATGCTGCATCCGGTACCAGCGGCCTTTCCGGTAATATAGCCTACAAGCGAGGGACTGTCTATTACCGGCTCCGTATTGGGCATGCAGGCGATCGATGTTATTCCTCCTGCCAGTGCAGCCTGCGTCCCCGTCGCAATGGTCTCCTTCTCTTCAAAACCGGGTTCCCTGAGGTGCACATGCATGTCAATAAGGCCAGAAAATATAGTATAGTTTTTAGCATCTATTTCAAATACTTCTTTTGTATTAACTTTAATATTATCTTTTATATCGACTATTCTGCCGTCTTCGATGTATAGACTAGCCTTGTGTTCCTTGTTCTTAATTGTGTCCACTATCAGGCCATTTTTTATCAGTATCTTGTTTATCTTAACTTCGTTCATATCTATGCCCATCTCTATATCTATTTATGTATTCTCTAACCCAGCACCAGATAAAGAAGCGCCATCCTGACAGCTACACCGCTCGTCACCTGCTCCTCTATCACTACCTTTTCCGAGGGGCTCATCCTCTCACCCATTACTTCATCGCTTATTTCTATCCCCCTGTTTACAGGTCCCGGGTGCATGACAACCGCCCCGTCTTTCATTCTTGCAAGTCTCTCCATATCCAGGCTCAAAAACCTGTTATACTCTCTTACCGAAGGATAGAACTTCCGGTCCTGCCTTTCAAACTGCATCCTCAGCAGATACAGCACATCCACTTCTTCTATAATATCGTCTATCGCATGAAACACCCTGAACCCCGAACAATCTTCCGGAAGGAGCATCGCTGGTGCGACCAGGCTGGCATCCATGCCCATCTTTTCAAATATAGCAATATCTGATCTTGCCACTCTGCTGTTGAGAAAGTCGCCCACAACAGCAACTTTTAGTCCTTCAAACTTTTTGAACCTCGACCTTATCGTATAAAGGTCAAGAAGAGCCTGTGTGGGATGTTGATGCTTGCCGTCCCCCGCATTTATTACAGGTACATCGATAAAATCGTCAACCAGCTTGACTGTCCCGCTATCGCTATGCCGTATGACTATAAGGTCGACCTGCATCGCAAGTATGGTCCTCAGGGTATCTATTATAGATTCGCCTTTCTTGAGGCTTGAAGAAGACGCGGCAAAGTTAATCATATCTGCTGATAATCTCTTGGCAGCCACCTCAAAAGAAGTCTTTGTCCTTGTACTTGGCTCAAAGAAGAGGTTTACCACTGTCTTTCCCCTGAGTGTAGGCACCTTCTTTATTTGTCTTTGAGAAATATCTGTAAAAGAATCAGCAGTCTCCATTACTTTTAATATATCTTCAACTGAAAGATCATCAACTTTTAATATACTCGTCTTATTTAACATCCCTATCCTTTTCCACAAGTATTACGCTATCTTCACCATCGGTCTCTTCTAACTTGACCTCCACCATCTCATTGCGGGACGTCGGTAGATTCTTGCCCACATAATCGGCCCTTATAGGAAGCTCCCTGTGCCCCCTGTCTACAAGGACCACAAGCTGTATGGAATTCGGCCTCCCAAGGTCTATGATCGCATCAAGTGCGGCCCTTATCGTCCTTCCCGTAAAAAGAACATCATCGACAAGGATCACATTCTTATCAGTCACATCAAAGTCTATTTCGGTCCTTCCTATCTCGCTTTTTATCTTCCGGCCGAAATCATCCCTGTAGAGCGAGATATCAAGCATTCCGAATGGAACCTTATTCTCCTCAAATTCCTCGATATTCGAGCCGATCCTCCTTGCAAGCGGGACACCCCTCTTCTGGAGACCGATGATCGCCAGGTCCCCGCTTCCTCTGTTCCTCTCAAGGATCTCATGGGATATTCTTTTTATAACCCTGTCCACATCAGCCGGATTAAGTATTATTGCCTTTTCTATCATGATTCACCGCCATAAAAAAACCTCCTTACAAAAAATGTAAGAAGGCTTCCTCATCTATATTATTAAGCTGTATTAATAATTTATGTCTCATTGCCTTTTTAGCCTCTCCGGACTATTTTAAAGGTTTTATTTTAAATTTTACTAACCAAGTACTATAGGTTAATTTAGTTAAA
>CAYRTF010000047.1:8798-9538 GCA_964427165.1 uncultured Actinomycetota bacterium
GTCTCAGCTTATAATTCAGATCATCGCTATTTCCGCCGCGTCCGCCATATCCGCCCCTGCCGCCACGGCCTCCGCCGCCATATCCGCCCCTGCCGTCACCTGTTCTCGGGGGCCTGGCTTCCTGTTCCTTTGCTTCATTTACCACAATGGTCCTGTCCATAAAGGTAGACTGGTTGAGTTTTTCCATGGCTGCCTTTGCATGCTCCTCTTCGGCCATCTCTACAAAACCAAAACCCTTGGACCTTCCATCGGACCTGGTTATCACCTTAGCAAAAGCCACTTCCCCGAATTCTCCAAAAAGTTCCTGGAGCTCTTTTTCAGTAGCCTGGTAGCTAAGATTTCCTACATACAGTCTCTTGTTCATTACTTTCGCCTTTCACTGGTAAAAAATATCCCTATCTAATACGGGCACAAGAATATCTAGTTTATAAATGGACCAATGATTTAAAATGGGGTAAAACCAAAAAAATCCTATGTAACCTAATATCCTTAACTAAAAATCCCTACTGCCTTAATTAATAGCGTGTATATTATAGACCAGATGACCATATACTACAAATAGCAGTAGTATCAAATAATGTTTTAAAACTTTTCAATATAAAAATACATAGATCAGCATCTTATCTTTTTAGACTTTTATTATGGACTTACCACTTTACCCATAAACAATATGGCACCGCTCCTGTCTTGAGTTTATCAGTTGATATCCAAAAAATCCCGTAAATAAAGGAAGGTTGATT
>CAYRTF010000048.1:0-2193 GCA_964427165.1 uncultured Actinomycetota bacterium
TAAATATACATATTAGATATCAACTAAGGCTTTTTTCCAAATGTCCGATAAATGTCTGAGATATATATGTAATGTCCGATAAATGTTATTCCCCAAAAAAATACCCGACTTTTTTCTTTAGGGCTTTCGCAATCTTTACCAGTGTCTCGATTGACGGCAGTGATGCTCCTGTCTCGTACCGGGAAATATTTTTTTGTTCTGTCTTTATTTTTTGAGCAAGCTTAGTCTGGGTTAGGTCAAGTTCAACTCGCGCCAGTTTAATTTTTTTACCAAAGCTTTTTCTATCCATTTGTCTCCCCTTCTAATATTTAAAAAGAAGAAAAAATGATTGAATTAATATCCCTATTTAGGTATAATATAGTCATATATTGGTATATCTATAGATATACCTTAGTTTAGTAATATATATCACTCTCACCATAAAGACAAGTAATGATTATGGACAACATAACCGTTATACAAGAAGAAGAATACACCGAAATAAAATCCTCTTCTTCGGGTTTAAATTATTCTGATAGGTCTGCTGTCCAAAAACTACTGGAAACTATAGCAATCATTATTGCTGAGGAGTATATTGAAAAAGCAAAACAAAATCCTGAAATATTTTTAGATGGAGGTAGAAAATGAAAGCTGCAATCTATGCAAGATATTCTTCAGAGAATCAAAGTGAAAAAAGCATTGACGATCAGATAAGAGTCTGCAGAAAATATATTGAAAATAATGATATGACCATTGAAAATAAACATATTTATATTGATGAAGCTGTATCCGGATCAATTATACATAGGCCAGGACTACAGGCATTGGAAAATGCTGCTGAGAACAGGGAATTTGATGCGGTTGCAGTTGATGATCTTTCAAGACTATCAAGAAGTAACCATCAAATGTTAACACTGGTTTTAAAATTTAATTATAAGCAGTTAAAAATAATATCTGTTTCTGATGGAATCATAACTGATGATGATAATTCCAAATTGGATATTCACATGAGAGGCCTTATAAATGAACTTTATCTTGATGATCTTAAGAAAAAGACGATGAGGGGACTGGAAGGACAAAAATTAAGAGGTTATAGTGCTGGTGAAAATGTGTATGGCTACTACACAAAACCTTCAGGAAAGCTTAGGGTAAATAAAAAAGGGCAGCATAAATATGATGGGATGGTCCATAAGATCAACCACGATGAGGCAGAAGTAGTTAAAAAGATATTTAATGAATTTATAAATGGTAAGAGCATATCCAGAATCATAAAGATCCTAAATAAAGATAAGGTTCCTACCAAAAGAGGTTATGCCGGAGGCTGGAATACTTCAACTGTCAGCAGGATTCTAAAGAATGAAAAATACTCCGGATTGTGGATATGGAAAAAACATAAAAATGTTAGGGATCCCATGACGGGAAAAAGAAAGAAAGTTAAAAGACCGGAAAATGAGCAGCTTAAGATATTTAAAGAGGAATTAATAATAATTGATAAGGAAATATGGGAGAAGACCCAGGAAAGATGGAGCGATATCAAAGGAACTTTCCCTGTTAGAAAGAAATCTAAAAACAGTAATATAAAACAGAAAAGTTATGTACACTCCAATCCCCCTCACCTGCTTGCTGGACTTATGAAATGCTCTAAATGCGGTGGTGCCATTGTACTTGTAAATGGTAAGGGTAGCGGCTACCATGGCTGCTTTAATGCTAAAAGAAGGACTTGTAATAATACACTGCTTGCACCCAGAAAGAGAATAGAAGAAACTATAAAATCTGATTTGAAAGAAAAGATACTTACCATAGAGAACATCGAATATGTGTATAGAAGAGTTGAGAAATTAATTTCTAAAAGCCTTAATAAAATACCTGGGGAGATAAGGAAGAAAAAATCACAGTATGAAAAGATATTATCTGAGATTCAAAATTATCTTAACTATATTAAAATAGGTAATTTTTCCAGTGCAGTATCTGAAGCATTAAAGGAATCTGAAAATAAAGGTGAGACTTTAAAAAAGGAAATAGACTTACTCTCGTATCAAAAACAAAATAAATTTACATCGTCACCCAAAGAGTGGATAAAGCATAGGTTAGAAAAATTGCGGGATACATTAAATAAGAATACTACTTCCTCTTCCCTCGCTTTAAAGGAGCTCCTAGGTAAAATTACCATGGAGCCGGTAACTGATAAGAAATCAGATTTTTACTATATTGTAA
>CAYRTF010000048.1:2203-9455 GCA_964427165.1 uncultured Actinomycetota bacterium
CCGTATTATATTGCACATACAAAGATCCAGACCCTAGCTCTCTTGGATGATAAGTATAAAGGTTCGAATTGGTTGCACTGGCGGAGAGAGAGGGATTCGAACCCTCGAAGCAGCTTACGCCACTTACACGCTTTCCAAGCGTGCGCCTTCAACCGCTCAGCCATCTCTCCGGTAAAAAAGTATTATAGCACAGTAAAAGTAAAAAATTGTATTGCAATTTATTTTTTGGGACCTATCTTCAGCAACTGGCAGCAATAAACTTTTATTAGTTTCCAGAAAGAATCATCACCATTGGATCAATAGCCTTTTCATCAACCTCCAGAAAGAATTATTACGCTCAGGCCAGCAACATCCCACAGGCTATCCTGGCCACGGGCCCCCTCAGCCTGATCATGCTGTTCCTATCAATGGATACTACAAGGGTCCCGCCAGGCATATGGACATTTACTTTGTCATCCACCATATCTTTTCTGTTAAGAACAGAGACGGCTCCACATGAACTGCTCCCTGATGCCAGAGTGTGGCCCGCACCCCTCTCCCATATCTCAATCATTATATTCTCTCTATCAACGACCTGGGCAAATTGAACATTGATCCGGTTGGGAAACATAGGATTGTTTTCAATAAGCGGGCCTATTTTCTTTATATCCATACTATCCAGATCGTCTACTATAAAAACAGCATGCGGATTTCCGATAGAAACAGCGGAAAAGATAAGTTCTCTTCCTTCAATAAATATCGACATATCAAGAGTCTCTTTCCCGTCAAATTTAACCGGAATAGAATCAGGATCAAATGAAGCTTTCCCCATTTCAACTAAAATATCTTTCACATCATTTTTCCCCCGCACTGTTTTAATCACGCACCTGACCACAGACCCGCCTACTTCTATGCTGAATTTTTTCTTACCGGTAAATTCCATTCCGTAAAGATAGTCTGCAAATATCCTGATACCATTGCCGCTCTTTTCTGCTTCACTTCCGTCTGGATTATATATCCTGAGCCCGAAATCAGCTTTGCTGGAATCTACGGACATCAGGAGACCGTCCGCGCCTATTCCGTAATTCCTATTACATATCCTCTGTATCACGTCTTTGGTAAGTTTGAAACCAATAGTTTTTGAATTAAGCACAATATAATCATTGCCCAGGCTATGGCTTTTTAACCAGCCGTTCCTGGCCCTGACGATATCTGCACCTTTCATCTTTTTATTTTTCACCAGATTAAATTCCTTTGCCGGTTACTGTAATATAAATTAAAATATTATGACATTAATTCATTGTACTATAGAATATTAGGTGACTAGAAGAATTATCTGGAAAATATTTCTTTTTATTGCTATAAATATATTTCCATATTTAATGTATTGGATGAAGCCGGAGGAGTTTTTATGGATCAGGTAAAGAACGATAAATTTCATATAGATGACTTGTCATGCGAGGAGCTCATTGCAGGATTTGGAAGCCCCCTCTATGTGTATAATGGACAGACTTTCAGGAATAGATTCAGCTCACTGGCAAATGCTTTTGATTATCCTAAAATAAGGATCTACTATGCATGCAAGTCAAACACCAATCTTAATGTTTTAAAAATTTTTAAAGAGCTTGGAAGTTATATAGATACAGTATCTCCCGGTGAAATATTCAGTGCCCTCAAAGCCGGCTTTAAACCGGAGAAACTCCTGTTTACTCCAAATAATCCAACGCCAGACGAAATGAGGTATGCGGTTGATAATAATGTGATGGTTACAATAGGTTCGCTTCCCATTATTGAAGAATATGCAAAGCTTGGCGGCAGCAATGATATATGTATCAGGGTGAATCCTGATATCGGCTTTGGCCATCACGATCACTGCATAACAGGAGGACCTAAATCCAAATTTGGCATTTATTTTGACCAGATGGGCAAGGCAAAGGACCTTGCATTGAAGCTGGGGCTCAATATTAAAGGCATTCATGCGCATATCGGTTCAGGAATACTGAAAATCGATCAGTTTATAGAAGCTATGGATATGGTCCTAAATACTGCCAGATCAATAAAAGACCTGGACTTCATCGACTTCGGAGGAGGCATTGGGGTCCCCTATAAGCCTGGAGAAAAACCCTTTGATCTTGAGAACTTTGGTAAAAAAGCATCTGATTTTATGAGGGATTTTTCGAAAAACTATGGCAGGGACCTGGAATTCAGTTTTGAACCTGGAAAATTCCTTACTGCGGAAGCAGGATATCTGCTTATCAAGGTAACAAATAGAAAAGAGACTCCATTATATAAATTTGTAGGTACTGATAGCGGATTCAATCATCTTATAAGGCCCACCCTTTATGGAAGCTATCACAATATAATAAACTGCTCAAATCCCGGTGGAAAAATTGAGGAAGTCGTTATTGCTGGAAATATCTGCGAATCGGGGGATGTCTTTACTATGGGGCCCGACGGCCCTGAACCAAGGAAAATACCTGAAGCAAGGATCGGCGACATACTGGCAGTCACTCATGCCGGATCCTATGGCTTTACAATGGCCTCAAACTATAATTCAAGACCACGCCCTGCTGAAGTGCTGGTCGAGGACGGCAAAGCAAGACTGATAAGAAAGAGGGAGACTTTCGAGGATCTTATTGCAAACCAGATATTATAATTTATTTATCAATCTATCGATCTCTGTTTTCAACTGATCTGAAATATTATCAAGAGGAAGCCTTAATTCATCGCTCCGTATGAGTCCCTGTCTGTGCAGAATATATTTTATTGGTCCGGGGTTTGGTTCCTTAAAAAGTAATGGTATCAGCGGGAATAGCTCTTTCCAGGTCTTTGAGCCTTTTTCAAGGTCCCCTTTCTTTATGCTTTCATATATTTCAACAAATTTCTCAGTGTTTGTATGGCATGAAGCAAGAATACCTCCGGCCCCTCTATGTGTCAGGTTGATAAGCGTCATAATATCCTCCCCTGTAAATATGGAAAAATCTTCGGGAGGATCATTCAATATCTCCAGGGTCTGCCCGATCATTCCGCATGAATCTTTAAGACCCACCACATTTTCAATATTTGCAATCTCCCTTATGGTCCTATTCTCAACATTTCTTCCGGTTCTGTATGGGATATTGTAGATTATTATTTTTTTTGAAATATTATTTGCTATTTCCCGGTAATGCCTCAGGATCCCTTTCTGGGATGGCCTATTATAGTATGGTGACGCAATAAGATATCCTTCGATATCATAATCTTCAAAACCCTCAAGTTTTTTGATGAGAGACATTGTATTATTTCCGCTTACCCCCAGAAAGACAGGTATCCTGCCTTTAACCAGATCGATTATCGTCTTTATAATATTATGATATTCAGTGTGTGAAACAGCAGGCGATTCTCCGGTCGTGCCGAGGGGAATAATCCCGTGAATGCCCTTTTCTATATAATGATCCACCATTTTTTCATATGACCTGTAATCTACTTCACCATTGAAAAATGGGGTTATTATCGGTAGATATATTCCCGTATATCCTGGACTCATTCTTGCTCCTGGAATTCTATCAATATTATTGCTTATATTTTTACCAGTCTATCAAATTCTTTACGGGGAAGTAAAGAATTAATAATCCACCGGGCCCTTTAAGAGCTTCCCCGGACAGGCTCCTAGGCTTTTGCTTCCTCAAGCCTGCTCATCCTGTTTATCACCCTTATTTCCCTTAGTAGAAATGTTCCCGCGATAAGCACAGAGAAGAAATCAGTAAACGGCCATGAGATCCACACTCCAAGCAGGCCAAAAAACATTGGAAGCACAATAACGGCAGGGATGAATATAAATAATTCCCTGGACAGATTAATTATCAGGGCAGGAGTTGCTTTTCCTATCGCCTGGAAAAAAGTTCCTCCCAGTATGGGGATCGACCATAGTGGTGCAAAAAGAGCGATAAGCCTGAGCGGTGTGGTACCATTTGCTATAAGCTCGGGATCGTCGGAAAAAATACTGATGAGCACCTGTGGAAATGCTACCATGAATATAAAGCCGGCGAATGCAATGACCGAGGTCCAGATAAGGCCTTCCTTTAATGTCCCTTTTACCCTTCCATATAATTTCGCACCGTAATTGAATCCAACAATCGGTGAAAATCCATGGCTTATGCCGAGTATTGGCATAAATATCATGTCTATTATCCTTATCCCGATTCCAGTTATTGCAATATAAGTATCTCCTCCGTATATCCGTACTACTTTTATAAATATCATGAATAATATACTTCCTATTATTTCCATTAAAAATGATGGGAAACCGACAGCAAGGATCTCCCTGATCACGGATTTATCTGGCTTAAATACTTCACTTTTAAAATGATATATACTGGCCTGGGACCTGAAATATATTATGATAAACGCAAGACTTGAGACCTGGCTTATAACTGTAGCAATAGCTGCTCCCCTGACTCCCATCTTCAGGACAAATATAAAAATGGGGTCAAGAATAATATTTAGAACCGCTCCGATTACCATTGCATACATCGATGCTCTTGGCCTGCCCTCAGCTCTTATCAGATTATTGCTATTTATTGAAAGTGAGAAGAATATGAATCCAAAGAGCATTATTGAAAGATAATTATTTGCATATGGAAGTATGGCAGGGGATGCTCCCAGGAATTGCAGTATTTCATCCATAAAAAAATAAAATACAGTTACAACTATGATATTTAATATCATATTTATTATAAAACTATTTCCTGCAGCTATAAGTGCTCTTTCTTTATCACCTTTTCCAAGTGAGCGGGACACTATGGAAGCCGAACCTATGCCTGTAAGAAGTCCTATAGCTATAATAAATATAAGTATCGGAAGAACTATAGTCAGCCCTGCAATGGCATCTGTTCCCACACCCTTGCCCACAAATATGGTATCTACAAAATTATACAGGGCAACTATTATCATCCCGATAACTGATGGCAGGGAATATTTAAACAGGAGTGACCTTAAGTTTTCATTCAAAATCTGTTTTTTTTGCTCTTCCATTTTTTTTATGAAGTAGATTACTTAATAAATAATATAAATATAATAAAAAGCTATTCCGGGAAAATACCAGGGGGAAATCTTAAGCCTATAGGATTTTCAAGTCAAGAGATATATGATAAATAGGTCATATGATCAAAATATAATAAAATGATATGCTGCTACATAAAGTTCATACAGGTCCTAGCAGCCCATGTCAAGTTTTGCATTAGTCCTATTTATTATGCTTAGTTCCCTCAAAACAAACACTATTGTGACTACAAATGAAAGAAAATCAGATACGGGCCATGAGAGGAACACTCCATTTAGTCCAAAGAATATCGGAAGAACGAATATTGCAGGTATTAGAAAAATCACCTGTCTTGAGAAATTGATAATAAGAGCAGGTACAGGCTTGCCTATTGCCTGAAAAAGTGTCCCCCCTACTATTAAGAAACCCAGTACTGGTAAAAATATGACTATGATCCTCATTGGAAGGATCCCATTATTTATCACCTGGGTATTGCCAGTAAAGATCCTTAAGAGATACTTCGGGAAAAACATTGTTGCAATAAACCCTATGCTTGCGATGCAGGCTGTCCATATTATAGTCTCACCAAGCACCTTTTTAACTCTGGTATATAATTTTGCCCCATAATTAAAACTTGCTATAGTGGAAAAGCCATAAGATATCCCTATGATCGGCATAACAATAAGATCTATTATTCTTATTGTTATGCCCGCAATGGCAATATAGTCATCATTTCCATAATAGAGTACTGCACGATTGAATATTAAAAATATTACGCTGTCTATCATAGCCATTAAAAATGATGGAAAACCTATGATAAGAATATTCTTTATAATTCTCCAATCAAGCTTTAACATCCCTGCTCTCGGCCTGAATATGCTTTTCCCAAAATAAAAGTACAGGATTATGTAGCAGACGCTTACAAACTGGCTTATTATGGTGGCAAGCGCCACTCCCTTCACACCCATTTTTAGGCCAAAAATAAATATTGGGTCAAGTATTATATTCAGTCCTGCACCTATGACCATGGGGTAGATAGCTGCCCTGGGTTTTCCTTCCGCCCGTATTATATGATTGGCTGCCAGGGAGAATGAGAAGAATACGAAACCAAACAGGATCACTGAGAGATAGTCCCTCGCATATGGAAGGACCGCTGCCGATGCTCCAAAAAATTTTAAAATATCATCAAGGAAAATAAATGCTGCTATCATTAGGGCAGCATTTATCACTATATTTATTATAAATGCATTTCCTCCAGCTTTTGAAGCAAGTTCTTCATCTCCCTTGCCCAGCCCCCTTGAGATTACGGAAGCTGCTCCAACACCTATCATAAGACCTATTGCGAGCATGATTATCTGTATTGGAAATACTATTGTAAGCGCCGCTATTGCAATAGAGCCCACACCGTTTCCTACAAAAATAGTATCAATAAAGTTATAGAGAGCGCTGATGACCATGCCGATGACAGCGGGCAGGGAAAATTTGAATAGAAGTCCCCTTAGATCATTATTCAAAATTTCTTGTCTTTGAGATTTCATTAATAATAGAAATTATTAAAATATAGATAAAATATTACCAGTAATAGAGATTGATTTATATTATATGGAATTGTACTTAAATTTTATAATAAAGACAAACACTGCTTAAAACTTAAGAAGCCGGAATTATCAATATTTTGATTTAAAGTCACTGTTTATCTTGTAACCACAGTATGGACATAGATTGAAATCCTTCTGGATCTCTTTTTCACAACCAGGGCACTTATTATCCCTTAGAAGTCTGTCTTCCCTTGTTTCCCTGACTACATCTATCTGGGGGATCCCCATTTTTGATTCATCAAGATTAAATGAGTCCTTTAATCTATTTAGAACTATCAAACTTTCATTATTAAGGTCTCCATCAGCTTTAAACTTTTTATAGACTCTCTTGAAAAACTCCTCGATGTCTTCTGTTTCAAATTTTTTAAGTGTCTCGATTTCGCTATCAAGCAGCTCCTTGAATATAAGGACATTATCCTCGATCGTATCAAACTGTTTATCAAGCTTATCATCACAAGCCTTGCAGTATGGAGCATGGGAATCATCCTTTATTACTTTTCCGCATTCTACGCACTTTTCCAATTCAGCCATCTCTACCTCTTATTTGAATACATTTAATAAATTACCATTTGATATATTACCACAATTTTTTGTTTTTAATGAATCATTTTTGCAATATGGTCCGCTATTGCAAGTGATGAGGTCAATCCGGGTG
>CAYRTF010000049.1:0-355 GCA_964427165.1 uncultured Actinomycetota bacterium
TTTTTATATCTCCCTCTGCTGTATGCTTCTATTCTTGATCCTGTTTCTATCTTTTCCAGACTCTTCCCTGATACAATATATCTTCAGACGTCTCCCGCAATACCAGGAGCAATGATGCAGATGTATTGCCTTTCGGCCTTATTGGTATTTAATGTAAGATTGTAGCCCCTATAAGCTTTTAACCTTATGGTCTATTGTACATTAAATTTATAGTAAATTCATATGAGAAATTCAGCGGTCCGCCGATAAGCCCGTTTAAGCAAACTTCAAATTTATTTTGTTTAAAATAACTTGCTTTTTAAAAATAAATATATATTATATATCTATATATCTACATTTATAGATATATTAGAAA
>CAYRTF010000049.1:365-9228 GCA_964427165.1 uncultured Actinomycetota bacterium
ATTTTAATCAACCAGGTAAAAGATAAGGAGAGATGATAAAAATGGAAATTAAAGTAGTGGGCCCCGGTTGTCCCAATTGTAAAAATCTGTTAAAGGTAACCAAACAGGCCCTTGAAGAGCTGGCTCCTGGAACAGAGGTCGAGTATGTAACTGATGTTCAAAAAATGGTTGAGATGGGCATTATGCAAACTCCGGCACTTGTAATTGATGGTACGGTTGTACTGTCAGGTTTTGTTCCAGATCTAAAAACTGTAAGGAATAAAATCAAAGGAAACGGGTAAGTGGGCCATGAGCATATTTCATCCTGTGCAGCTGCTGGCTGACTGGCTCACTTATGATGTTTTTCATCTTACCGGTAAAAAGTTGCTTGCATCGGCAGTCAATTTTTTTATATATGACACAATAAAGATATTTATCTTACTTGCGGTAATTATTTTTGCAGTATCAATAATCAGGACATTCCTGTCAGCTGAAAGAATAAGGGGGATACTTTCCCGCAGGAATAAATATGTAGGTAATTTTCTTGCTGCGATTCTGGGAATAATTACACCGTTTTGCTCATGCAGCGCTATCCCTTTATTTTTAGGATTTATGGATGCAGGCATACCTCTTGGAACAACATTTTCATTTCTCGTATCCTCTCCGATGATAAATGAGATCGCCCTTATATTGCTTTTAGGCTCTTTTGGCTGGAAAGTAGCATTAATATACATAGGAAGCGGACTTATTATTGCAATATTTTCAGGTATTTTAATCGGCAGGTTAAGAGTTGAAAACCTGGTAGAAGATTTTGTTTTTAAAAGCAAGTTAAATCCTGCTGAAAACAGCTTGAAAATGAAATGGAAAGACAGATTGAACTATGCAAATGGCTACACAGGGCAGATCATCAAAAAGGTATGGTATTATATTTTGATAGGTATCGGCATTGGAGCTTTTATACACGGTTATGTTCCTGTAGATTTTTTGGCCCAATATGCCGGTGCCGATAAATGGTACGGCGTTTTTGTTGCAACAATAATCGGAATTCCTCTTTATTCAAATGCAGCAGGAGTAATTCCCCTGGTAAGCGCGCTTGCAGAAAAGGGAGTCGCTATTGGAACGACCCTATCTTTTATGATGGCAGTTACGGCGCTCTCACTCCCTGAATTTTTAATTTTAAAAAGGGTAATGAAAACAAAGCTTATTTTGATATTTGCCGGAATAGTCGGTGCTGGCATTATCATTACAGGTTATATATTTAATTTTATTTTATAAACCGGCCGACCTGGAGTTACGGAGTACTTAATGGAAAAAATTATAAAAATCCTAAAAGCTATTTCTGATGAAAATAGATTAAGGATAATCTGTCTGATCTTTCATAAAAGCGGATTGTGTGCATGTGAAATAACAAAAGTCATAGGCCTTTCGCAGTCAACCATATCATCCCATCTAAAAAAGCTGCAGGATGCAGAATTGATGACTTATTCCAAGGACGGACTCTGGATCAATTATTGCATTAATAAAAATTTAGAAAAAAACTTTTTAACTCTCATAAGCCTGCTAATGGACCAACTGAAGGGTGATAAAAAGATAAAGAAAGATCTGGAAAACGCTGAAAAAGTTTCAAGGCACAAGATCTGCAAAAGAAATAAAGCTAATTGATTAATTTCTCAGGGCTGCATATTTTTAATGTCGTCTTCCGTAGAATTTTACTCACTGGCTTTTTCATCCTGGCAATGGACCCCGCCGCAGGCAGGGTCCATTTTCCATCACGGTCTAATATCTTCTATCAGTTCTTGGCTTCTGTGGACGAGCTTCATCAACTCTTAGAGTTCTTCCGCTGAACTCTGTCTCATTCAGAGCTTCTTTAGCTGTTTCAGCTTCTTCCGTACTCGACATCTCAACAAATCCAAAACCCTTATCTCCGATTACTTTAGCTGACTGGACCTTGCCATGTGCGGAGAAAAGTTCTTCTAATTGTTCATCAGTAACTGAATAGCTAAAATTTCCTACATATAGTTTGTTACCTTGCATGTATACCTCCTTCCAAATAATCTCATTTCTCTAAGCTTTACGATATTTAATTTAGAGAGATAACAGCAGGTAACAAGTAGCCCTTAATTAAAATACTATCAAACAAAAGAGAGTTGCTAAATAAAAACCCCGAGTTATTTTTCACCATAATCTTACGACCTTAGGCTACTTAACACCTCGGGGCATAATTCCCTGAACTTTTAACGGGCCCTTTTAGCACATGATTTACTTTTTACACTCTTTCGGATGTAAATTTCAGTCCCTGCTAAAACTTCCCAATATTCAAGGATCATGGTAATTATATCAAATATAAATATTTTTCGAAATTATTTTTCTGATTGAAATAAAGGTTGTAATTATGCGGGAAGAGGTTTAAAGTATTAAAGCTTTAATAAGCCATAAAGGATATTTTAATAAATAAAATCCGGCAATAGCCAATGGTGCTATCCGGCAGGAATGATGTGAGACCTGATAATCATGGAAATTCGTAATGTAGCGATTATTGCCCATGTTGACCATGGAAAGACTACCCTTGTAGACTCCCTGCTCCGCCAATCCAAAACAAAGTTAAACAAAGAAGTCGCTTCGGCGGACTGCATAATGGACAGTAATGAACTTGAAAGAGAACGGGGTATTACAATTTTTTCGAAAAACGCCTCTGTTGTCTGGCGCGGTACAAAGATCAATATTATTGATACTCCGGGCCATGCCGATTTTGGTGGCGAGGTTGAAAGGGTCCTGAAGATGGCGGAAGGCTCGCTTCTGCTTGTGGATGCCCAGGAAGGACCCATGCCGCAGACACGTTTTGTTTTGAAAAAAGCCCTTGAACTTAATCATAAGATCATTGTAGTCATAAATAAGATAGATAAACCGAATTCTAACATAAATAAAGCCCTAAATGATACTTTTGACCTTTTTATAAGTCTTGGAGCTGATGAGGAAACTGCAAATTTTCCCGTTCTTTACACATCCTCAAGAATGGGCAAGTCCGGTCTGGAGCCCCATCTGCACCTGATGCAGGATATTACGCCATTATTTGATGAGATCATAAACTATATACCCAGACCTGATGGAGACATAGATCTGCCCCTGCAGATGCTTGTGACTTCAATAAACTGGGATAATTATAAGGGCCGTATAGCAACAGGGCGTATCTATAATGGTAAAATCGATGAAGGGCAGGAAGTCATCAGGATAAACCGCGAAGGCCAGATGGAGAAGCACCGCCTGACTTCACTGATGACATTCCAGGGACTGGCACAGACTGAGACCCCGGAAATAGCAACCGGGGAGATTATTTCAATTGCGGGAATACCAGATATTATGATCGGTGAAACAATAGCGGATATAAACAATCCGGTAGCTTTGCCACTTATCGAGATCGAGGAACCTACTGTTAAAATAAATTTTTCTGTCAACTCATCCCCTTTTGCGGGTCGTGAGGGCCAGTTTACGACTTCAAGACAAATAAGGGAAAGGCTCTACAGGGAGCTTGAAAATGATGTAGCATTAAAGGTGGAAGATAATCCATCAGGCGGGTGGATCGTTTCCGGCAGGGGCGAATTCCATTTAGCTATTTTTATTGAAAGACTGCGCCGGGAAGGTTATGAGCTGCAGATCTCGCAGCCGCAGGTCATCACTAAGATCATAGAAGGTAAAAAATATATTCCTTATGAAGAAATTTTTATTTCAGTACCAGAAGAATATTCGGGTACAGTGATACAGAAACTGGGAAGCCGGTATGGCCAGATGAAGAAAATGGAAATGAAAGAAGGGACAGCATATCTTGAATTTATAATTCCGACATGCGGTTTATTCGGTTACAGGCGGGAATTTATGACTGATACCCGCGGGCACGGTATAATGAATAGTCTTTTCTACCGCTACCAGGCGGATAATAGTGAGCGGAAAAAGCGTGACAGGGGTTCACTGGTCGCATGCGAGAGCGGAACGACGCGATTATACGGTCTCACCAATATTCAGAACAGGGGCACATTGTTCTATGGTCCAGGCTCCAATGTATATAAGGGCCAGGTAGTAGGGCAAAATTCCCGGAATAAAGATATATGGGTAAATGCCTGCAAGGAAAAACAGTTGTCAAATATGCGCTCCAGGGGTGACGGCGGCATGGAACATTTTAATGTTCCAAAGACTATTATACTGGATAATGCTCTTGAATATATTGATGACACCGAACTTGTCGAGGTGACCCCAAAATCTGTCCGCATACGTAAAATTGCTTTAACCGAGCTTGAATCAAAGAGGAGTCAAAAAGTCCTGTTAAAATGAGCCAGGTAAAAATAAGTCAAACAGGCTAAATTTAACTATCTCCAACGACACATTCCCTCTCTCAGCTTTGACAATAAATATAGGATCCTATCAAGATCATCTCTGCCAGAGCGAACCGTGTTTTGAACTAAATTAAAATCAGAATGCCCGGAAGCTTCTTCATCGATAGCCCTTAATAAATATTTATACTTCTGTCAATATATTTTATATTCCCAGATCTATATAAGCTTTCTCCCCGGAAGGAGAGTCCAGGTCTGATACTTCAAGAATCAGGTCAACAGAATCCAGCGGAACATCAAACGACGCAAAAAAAGTTTGTTTGGCTTCCGGGTACACATCTACTAAAAGACAGGCTTCACTGGTTCCAAGATAACCATAAGCTGCAGCACAAATGGGAAATTCCCTGCCCTTGCTATCAATTATTTTTAAATCAATGATCGTCCTAACTTCTTGCCCAATATTTTCTACGCCAAACTCAATCCCAATAAATCTTCCGTATGTAGCCTCAAGAGTATCCCCGAACTCACCAGGTATCTGTGATCCCAAATATTCAACATTATCCACCTTCCAGACTATGTCTCCCACTCTTACCTCTTCGTCTTTGGATAAGGAAGTTATTTTAGATCTATCAAATGGTTTCTGTTCAAGGCTGGTAGCTTTACATGCAATTACTGATATTGAAAAAATAATAATCAATAATGCTATAAGTGGTACAATATATCTTTTTTTCATTTGCTTAACCTTTCTAATAGTTTTGTTTTTTAATGTCTTAAATAAATTGTGATACTGTATTTGGAGCCAAAAAATTGGCTCCCAAATATTTTTAACTATAAATTACCCTATCACCATTAGCCGCATAGTTTAGGGGCTATAAGGTTTTGTTCCAATCGGAACAAAGCTTAATATTATTTTTATTTTACTCATTTATAGAATGTCTTTATTGAATGGTCGTTTAACTATATATAAAAATAATAGAGACTGCCTATAGACTGGTCCTATTATTAGTCTATTTAATACTATTTCTATTATGTTAATAGTATTACTATTAATTAGATTTGTCAAATATCTGGAAATTATTCTGGTATTTCATATAAGTAATGGAACGCTTTGGTCAACAACACAACCAACCTTCAAACCTGGACCAAGAGTGAAAGTGCTATGCCATTAGGGAGCGGGATGTCCCCGTTGAGGAAGAGGCTATGTGCCGGAGGGGTCCGCCCCGACTTTTCCCACTTCTTTTCGCCGTTGTTTTGGGATGTATTTTGTAAAACGAAAAGTGGCTCATAAAAAGAATCTGTGTTTTCCTTTACAGCGGGGATATGTGCTGTGTCCCATTATATATGTTGGATGCCGCCCCTTTATAGGGGTATGCTTCTATTTATCTTTTGACATATTAACAAATAGTTATCTATAATAAAAAACAGTTTGTTAGCTTTTATTAAAAACAACTGTTCACTATCTGTGGTTATTCAGACCATATACATGTCTGTATGCAAAAAAAGGTTTTAAAAAATAGCCCCTACCGGATATTCGAGATCTTGCTGATCTTTCTTTTCATTGTAGTAGCCATATCACTTACTTTATTTCTATATCCACGGGGAGGAATAACAGAAGAAGAAGCCATGGCATATGAAGATCTGCAGACTTCAGGGACCATAAAGGCAATAGCAAGCTACATGCCCATACAGGGCTGGACCCCGCTTACAGTAAACTTCAGCGCTTATGACAGCTACTCCACAAATGGCTCCCTGATCAAATATGAATGGGACCTTGACGGAAATGGACGTTTCGATACTGATGCTACTGACACTGGAGGCTATACAAACTACAGTTACCTTTCCAATGGCGTGTACAATGTCAGCCTCAGGGTCACTGATGATAATGGTCTTTCAGATACCGTAAGCATACCGGTAAATGTCCGCCATCCCGGCTCAAGCAGCGTCGATTACTGGACCGTTTTTGATGATAGCCAGGTCAGGCGGATAGACATCAAACTCAGAGAATCCGATTGGGAGCTCATGTGGAGCGATATCGAGGCAAAGTATGAAGTCCCCGCAGATGTTATTGTCTTCGGGGAAGTACTTGATGATATAGGTTTTAGCATGAGAGGGCAGTTTTCCATGCGGGAATCCGGGGATAAAAAACCGTGGAAGATAAATACTGATGCATATATAGCCGACCAGGAATTCCATAATCTAAAACAGCTTATTTTCACAAACAATATCGGTGACTCCTCCATGCTCCAGGAGAAATTGTCATATGACATGATGCATTTTGCCGGGGTTCCGGCGGGACATATCTGTTTTGTTGAGATATGGATAGACATTATCGATGATGCACAGCCACCTGCATTCTGGGGAGTCTATTCCATGATAGAGAGAGTGGATCGTAAATTTTTGAGTAATAGGTTCGGCAGAGACAGTAAAGATGGTAACCTTTATAAAGCCAGCCATGCGCAAAGGGGACCTATGGATCTGGCTTATTATGGCGATAGTATTGAAGATTACCCTACTCAAAACGGACAGTATGCCTATGGCAAGGAAAACAATCTGGAGCAGCCCGATTACAGTGATATTGTAAACCTTTGCTATGTGATCGACGGCGTAGAATATGCAACTCCGGAAGATTTTGCAATAGCTCTTGAAGAAATATTTAATGTCGACAATTATCTAAGATACATGGCAGTTATAACACTTACGATGAACTGGGATTCCTATCCTAATACCGGCAATAATTTTTTTCTTTTTAATGATCCTGTTACCGGCAGGATTGAATGGATACCATGGGATCTTACCTGGGGCGCTAACCCGTCTATGCAGGGATTTGAGCGGGGTGTTAATACGATTTCTGAAAGGGCCCCTCTTTTTGAAAATGTCTTTAAAGTTGAAAGATACCGGCGCCAATTTTCTGCATATCTTGATCTTCTGATGAAGGAATTTTTTAATTATGATGAGATCTATAACAAAACCAGGGACTATCATGAACTGATCCTGCCATATATAAGTCAGGGAACTGGCGACAAGAGCTATTATGGGGATGCTGCATGGTTTAATATAGAAGATTTTAATAATAGCTGGGAAGACCTTTCCGTCCGTGCTGGCGAGAGAAAAAAATATATTGAAGACATATTGAGCGAATGAATAATACTAATCTGGATCTTAAATGGTCCGGCATGAATAAATATATGAATTTTATAATGATCCAGGAAATAATAATATTTTTATATGATGAGGTGAAAGATGTTTAAAAAAACTATTACCGGTATGATCGTCTTTACTATTGCTGTTCTGTCGATCTTCCTTTTCTGTTCACAGATAACTGCCCAGGAAGAAGGTATCTTTTCGGATAATTTTGAAGAATCGCTTATGGAAGGTTATGAGCATTCCCAGGATGTCCTTATATCTGATGGAGTGCTCCAGATCGACCCGGGGAATTTCATTTTCAAAAACGGCAACTGGCCAAACCCGTCATTTTCTTTAAAAATGCGTACCGGTTCACCTGGCCATATAGTCCTCAATTATCATTCAACTGATGAAGGTACCTATTCCCTCAATATTTTCATCGAGGGCCAGCAGGGTGAAATGGCTCTTATAAAAGGTAAACCGGGAGAGGAAACAGAACTGGGTTCTACTATATTGGACAATTTTAATATCGATGATTGGAATACAATACAAGTATCTTTTGATGGCCGGCAGCATCAAGTCATTTTAAATGACCAGACCGTATTTACTGCTGAGGATCAGGAGCCGCTTATATCCGGAGGGATCGGTTTTATTGTTCCAGGACAGAACTCACTTGAGATCGATGAACTCTCGATCAGGGCCACTGGCGAAATTCTTCCAGCAGGGGGTGAAGAGGACCAGAATTTGGAGGAAGGAACCCGGGGTGAAGCAACAGAGGAACAGGCGGGAGCCGTGGAAACCACTCAAGAGGGAGCTGCCGGCACCCAGGAAAGGCAGGCAGGCATAACACAGATGGAGGATACTGACTGGAAAGAATTCTTAAATGGTATTTTTGTTTCTGGTGCAGAACTTCCTGATCTGCAGACATTCCTTATAAATCTTGCGCTGTCGGCGCTTTTTGCCTATATTCTGGGGCTTGTCTATATATATTGGGGAACATCACTTTCAAACCGTAGAAAATTTGCAGCTAATTTTATCCTTCTTACCATTACAACCACTTTTATTATACTGGTCGTCCGCTCTTCTGTAGCATTGTCACTCGGCCTGGTCGGCGCTCTGTCCATCGTCAGGTTCAGAGCGGCAATAAAGGAGCCTGAAGAACTGGCTTATCTATTCCTTGCAATAGGTCTCGGCATAGGGCTTGGTGATAACCAGCGACTTATAACTACTGTGGCTTTTGCGGTAGCTATTATAATACTGGGTCTTATGAGACTATTTAGAAGAAACCGTGCAGATGCCAATATGCACCTGAATATAACAACATTTCCGCCCTCAAAGATAAGTCTTGAGAAGGTCCAGGATGCTTTAAAGCCGTATTGCCCGAAAATGAGGCTCTTAAGATTTGATGAGAATGATAAGCTTCTGGAGATGTCTTTTAT
>CAYRTF010000050.1:0-557 GCA_964427165.1 uncultured Actinomycetota bacterium
CGGAGTGAGACGAAAGATCAAATCCCCCCATCCCGACCAGAAGTTTTTATGTTCTTCTTTGACTTGGCAAGATTTATAGATGCCAGGATAAAGTCCTGTTTCCAGAAGGAACTGCTGCGGCTATTATAGCCGCGATCGTCTGTGGATGGAAAGTTTAGTCCGAATTTGGTCCCCAGCTCTTCCTTCCATTGGCTCACAAGCGGTGTCGGTGTTAAAATAAGGGCGCTTTTTACCATGCCCCTCTGCATATATTCCTTAAGCACAATAAGAGCCTCTATCGTCTTTCCCAGCCCTACTTCATCCGCAAGGAGGGCCCGGCCATGAAAGGTCTTTAAAATTTTTCTGGCAGTCTCTTCCTGGAACCAGAATGATGTAATATTTTTAAGGCCATTTAAACAGATAAGGTCCTCAAAGGCTTCTTTAAACCGGATCCGGTATCCTTCTATAGCAAGCCGGTAGCTCTCCCGGGAAAAAGGGCGGCTGTTTGACAGGGATTTTTTAAAAACCGCCGGGTCCGTCTGAACATATACCGGTATCTCCGGGAGGAGGCTTTTCTC
>CAYRTF010000050.1:567-2254 GCA_964427165.1 uncultured Actinomycetota bacterium
TTCCTCCACATGGCTATCAGCGGCATTGGCCCTATAGGGGCCGGAAATAACTTTTTTTGATTCTTTTTTCCCGTTTTTATCCCTGGAGTTTCTAACAGGCGGTTTTGCGGCTGTCCGCTCTTTTTCTATTTCTAACTGAGCCCGGCAATATCTCTGGCAATCAATGAGATATTCCTTCATGAATTCTTTATTGCTTGCTTTTATCTTTGAAATATTTTTCAGGGTATCCTGAAGAATAGGCATCACCTGTCTATATTTACCGCTTTTTTGCAGCAGCTGGCATAAATACAGGATCTGGTCAGGCTCTATAAGTCCGTGACTATAAAGGCCCAGAAGCGCATCGATCTCTATATCGGGCCTTTTTAGTAAATTTCCAATATGGCCCATTTCTCCGAGGCATTCTTTATTCTTCGGGTCCAGTCGCAGGGCTTTTTTTAGATGAAAAAGCGCACTGTCTAACCGGCCCTCTTCCCTGGCCCAGCAAGCTTCTTCGATAAGAAACTCGATCTTTTAGTCAATTTCTAAAAAATTTCGGATACTTTTTAAGTGAGGCAATTCAAATCCTTTACTTTACAAACCTTCTGTGCCAATATAAGTGAGACACTTCCCTATAAATAGTTTAAAGTAGAAAGGGAAGGAGAAACGTAGAATGGAAAAGAAAGATATAATGACAATGAACCCTGAACAGGAAGGTAAGGAAATTCCAGTCGCCCTTCGGGCTCTTTCCATTTCCCCACCTGGAGCACCACTCAAATATCAAGATACACCTGCTGCTGTTCCTGGTACCGAAGTTAGCGAAAAAGCAACCCGCAGGAGGTTCACGGCACAGTACAAGAGCTGCATCATAAAAGAAGCCGATGACTGCATAAGGCAAGGACAGCTTGGAGCGCTTCTGCGCAGGGAGGGCCTGTATTATTCAAATTTGGATACCTGGCGCCGTCAGGCAGAACGTGGCACATTAGATGCCCTTTCATCTAAAAGAAGAGGCCCCAGAGCAAAAAGGGATAATAAATCCACTCTCCTTATCAAAGAACAGAAAAAGGAGATTTTAAAGCTGAAGGCAGGGCTAAAAAAGGCTGAACTCATCATAGAGGCTCAAAAAAAAATCACAGAGATATTTCAGATAGTGAAACAAGAGGCAGGCTAATGATAGTAGCAGATACTCTGGCAAAAGATGTAGGCGTTAAAACCGAAAATTATATAATAAATTCCATAAAAATTATAATGCTTTTTTGCACTAATAGTTATAAACCTTTATACTGGGAGGCCCTATGAAAAAAAGAATAAATCATATTATGCCAGTGTTTTTATTTGTTCTGGTATTCATATTTGTAATAAGCACAGGAAATCTGTTTGCAGATGAGGTTACTATTGAACACGAAGGTGCTATAAGCGGCAGCGGCTTGCCCAACAACTATCTTAATGGTGCGATGGATGTATGCGTAAGAGGAAATTATGCATATGTTGTGAGTAGATATGCTGATGCCCTGTCAATATTCAATATAAGCGACCCTTCAGATCCTCAGCTGGCGGGCTCGATCCAGGGTGCCGGCCCGAACAATTATCTTGATGGTGCAAGCAGTGTATATGTAAGTGGAGATTATGCATATATTGCATGTGAACGGGATGATGCCCTGACCATCATAAATATAAGCGATCCTTCAAATCCTGCTTTTGCCGGTTCAAT
>CAYRTF010000050.1:2354-8358 GCA_964427165.1 uncultured Actinomycetota bacterium
ATGTGAACGGGATGATGCCCTGACCATCATAAATATAAGCGATCCTTCAAATCCTCAGCTGGCGGGCTCGATCCAGGGTCCCGGTTCACCCAACTATCTTGATGGTGCAAGCAGTGTATATGTAAGTGGAGATTATGCATATATTGCAAGCGTTGAAGATGATGCCCTGACTATATTTAATATAATACTACCAGAAGAAGAAGAGGAAGAAGAAGAAGAAGAAGAGGAAGAAGAAGAAGAGGAAGAAGAAGAAGAAGAGGAAGAAGAAGAAGAAGAGGAAGAAGAAGAAGAAGAGGAAGAGGAAGAGGAAGAAGAAGAAGAAGAGGAAGAAGAAGAGGAAGAAGAAGAAGAGGAAGAAGAAGAGGAAGAAGAAGAAGAAGTACATGTGAGGACCAGCCCGATGACATGTTGGCAGGTCTATATAAACGAAGACAATAATTTTGAATTTATCTTCTGGTGGGAATATTATAATAATAACTGGGTAAAGATATATGATATGGAAGGGAACCTGGTATATGAAGTAGATTTTCCCCTCGGAAAACCTACCTTTGAAGTATCTTTGCCGGATGGCATGTATACCGTAAGGACCTTCCATGATGATATGGAAAGTCCTATACAGGAGTTTATCATAGGCAAGCCCTGATCAAAGGCAATATATTAAACAGGACCGATCTAATTGTTGTGATCTTGTAGCACCTTGACTATCTCCTCAAGCTTAACAAAAAAAGACTTCCTATGGCCCCTCCGGCTATTATTGATTATGTTGTTGTTCACGAGATGTGCCATCTAATATATTTGAACCATTCAAAATATTTTTGGCAGAAAGTAGGTTCAATTTTACCGGATTATAAAAAAAGAAGAAAATGGCTCAAGGATAATGGGTTAAGATTAGATAGAATCATTATCCTTAGACATGAGTTTATTCCGGCAGTCCATGATTATGTCTACTTTTGGCCGTCTATGGGCTGGTGATCCAGAAGCAAATTCTTATGATAAATTAAATTGCCTTAAGGCATGCCGGGCATACCTTTTATGAGATAACCAGGGTAATGCATATAAGTAAAAGTAGGGCCATAGATATATACCAGGCAGCCATAGTAAGAATGATGGTATATCTTAACGGTCCTGTGGAGGATAATTAGTGATTTTTATCTATATATTTTATTTTTATCCATACCCCTCCTGCAAATAGCTGCATAAAAAACCTGTATTGGGAACTTGACGGATAATACTCAAATACTGAACTATAAATATAAATTTAAACCGGTAAATATGCTAAAATATACTATAAACTTTGTAAGGAGATAGATTGATAATGAATCCGCTTTTAAAACATATTTCTATTGATCCTAATATTTGCTTTGGTAAGCCCTGTATAAAAGGTACCCGCATCTGGGTATCTCTCATTCTGGATTTTCTTTCCAATGGCATGACTGTTAAAGAGATACTGGAAGAATATCCAGAATTAACTGAAGAAAGCATACGCGCAGCTATTGCCTATGGAGCAGAAATGTCTCGCGAACGTTATATCGAAATGGCTAAATGATATAAAGATATGAAGTTTAAACTGGATGAGAATTTTGGGTACAGGGCGCAGGAATTTTTCCGGAAAGCTGGCCATGATGCCCAATCCGTACTCGATGAAAAAATTCAGGGATGCTCAGATAAGAATCTCTACAGAATCTGCTGCAGGGAAAAAAGATGTTTGGTGACCCTGGATCTTGATTTTTCAGATATAATCAGGTTTCCGCCTTCATCAGGAAACGGGATTGTTGTAATAAGGCTACCAGTAAATCCCAGCATCAATCTGCTTAATAAGCTAATAAGCCAGTTTCTAAAAACTCTTGAAAAGACCCCGATTGAAAAGAAATTATGGATTGTGGAGATGAAAAGGATAAGGATCCATGAATCTGATCTGGAATAATTTGATGCCGTTTTTAATAGTTTTATTCATTGCAGGGTAATTACAGAATTTTAAAAATAATATCACTGATGCGGGAAAATAAAAATACTGAAATATATAAACCGGATGAGAATAGTTTATGAAGATAACAGCAGAAGATATAAGAAGACTGTGTACGGCAAGCTCATTTAATATGGGAATGGATTACTACCATAAAGGCAGCGTGAATGATATTAGACAATTCGGAAACAGGATTACTGCTCATGTTTCAGGCACCAGCAACTATAAAGTCACTATAGATATAGATGGAGAAGATATCAAGGCAGATTGCAGCTGCCCCTATGGCTGGGGAGGATACTGCAAACATATAGCAGCTGCGCTCTTTGCCCTCTCCGAAAATATGGAAGCTGTAAGGAGGGATAAAAAAGAAACAGAAAACAAAATAGAAAATATATTCTCAGGTGCTACTCCAGAAGAGCTGAAACAATTTCTTTTAAAAGAATTTGTAAAAATCCCTTTTGTTATGGTCTAGCTCGCTATCTACTTTTCCGGCAGGGGCTCAAGTGATAAAAGCCTTTATGATTACAAGAAAGAAATCTCTTTGCTGTTTAGCGATGCAGCTGGTAGCGATGGATTTATCGGTTATGGAGTTTGTGTTGATTTTGAAAGCATTCATGATCTGGCTGACATATACATAGGAGCTGGAAATGTTTTAGAAGCACTTAAGATATTTCAGGCCCTCTTTGAGACTATTGCCGAAAATATGGGGTGGGTTGATGATTCAGACGGTTACTATGGTGATGAATTCTTAAGAGCCCTGGGATCCTTTACCGGGTGTATTAAAGATGCGGCATTAACAGAAGGAAAAAAATCCCATATCAAGTATTTATTTAAAAAGTATATGGAAAGAGATCCTGATTATTTTCAGCAATACTACTACCAAGCCTTAAAAGATATCTGTTTCTTAAAAAAAGACTTATTGTATTGGAAAGAACTGCTCAAGCCACATATACCTTTGGACCTACCGGACCGCGATGATTGGCATGGGTATTACCAGGCAAAAGAATTTATAATTATGCAGCTTCGTATACTGGATTTACTAGATGAAGGAAAAATTTTTTATGATCTAATAAAAAAGTTTTACAAAAGGGATCATGACATTTGCAATATATATGCTGATCGCCTTGAAAGAGACAGTAAAAACGACCAGGCAGTAGCAATTGCTGAGGAAGGCATCTCCTTATTTCCGGCCCACCAGACAATCAAGCTAAGGAGGCTTCTTGATAAATATTATAAAGATAGCTCTAAGGAAAAGTACATAGAAAACCTGATTTTTCTTTTTGTAAAGGAAAATGATTGGAGTGATTACAATACCCTAAAAGAATTGTATACCCATAAAGCGTGGAAAAAGATGATTCCGGTTATTGCTGGCAGAATTTCAAAAGATAAGCCATTTAACAGGGATATTATTACCGACATCTATCTGAAAGAAGAAATGTTTGAAGAAGCGCTGGAGAAAATATTGAAAGAAAAAAGCCTTTCCACCTTAAGTAGATACCATAAAGACCTTACTGCCCGGTTTCCAAAAAAGTACTTTAAAGCATACAAGGAACTTATCATTGCTTTCCTGGGAAGAAGGACAGGGAGAAAATATTACAGGGAAATTGTTGGTTATTTAAGGCAAATGCAAAAAATAAAAGGATTCCAAAAAGAATTTATGGAGTTAGTCGCCAGTCTAAAGGAAAAATATAAAAACAGGCCCGCCTTTCTGGATGAAATAGAAAGCATATAACTTAAGTAAATGCTAAAAAGCTTCGTATGCCTTACAGGCTAATTCCAAAAACTGGCCTACATCTTCTTTTAATATATAGCCGTCAATTGAAAATTCATAAAGTCTGGCATTTACATTTATGACTTCATCTATTTTTCTATATATTGTTTCATCGCCATGTAATAACCAGCCAGCCCCGCTGCCGCTTCTGAAAAGTATCTGATAAATATATGGCATGTCTTTATGGATTTCCAGAGTCGGGGGAGAGCCCCTGAATCTTGAATCTCCAATAATATCAAATATTACTTCAGGATCAGTCTTATCGGTCAGCTGCAGGAATAATTCCCTTTCCAGTATCCAGCCGGTTGATGATAAGCATAATTTGCCCCTGAAGATAGCGCTTTCATAGTCAAGTAACATAAATGTAAGAGACCTTGTCAGTTCATGACTTAACTCAAAATCAGTTTCTGATTTACCTTCCGGGTAGTAAATATGTCCGGTATCTTTTAAGCTTTCCTCTATAGACGGCCAGTATTTTTTTATTAGCATATCATCAAGTTCTTTTTTTATATCAGGTTTTTCAAGGATAGCTATATCCCTACTGTTTTCTATCTTTTTTGCTTCCCCTGCAGCCCATTTAGATTCCATTGTTTCTCCTCATTACTAAAGCATAAGATAAAGATGCTCAGAAATCATTTAGTGAAACTATTATACATTAGAATTCTTTCCTGCTATAAATGAATACTGAAATCCTCATGGAAATGAACACCACAATGGCCATTATGGCGGTCAGGATCATCAAGGCCAATGCAGTACCCATGCTCTGGGATACAGAATGGAAGAAATTGGACGGTCCTCCCCCACTTTCAAGTCCTTCAAATAAGCCGCCTACTGTTCTTTTCATCATCTCACTTCTAAGGCCGATGGCTGTTATCATAAAGAAAACTGTGGATGCAAGTGCTGTTCCACCCAATCCCAGCATGATACCGTTCTGGCCGAACCTGTATACAAACGGGATAAAAAGGGAAGCAGCGATAACCGTAAAGAACAATATTGAAAACACCCTGCTGAACGTAAAAGCAGGTGAAAAATCTATATAATTGGACGAAATAAATATATTGAGTATATTACAGTACAGGAACATGAACAGGGTAAGGGCTATGATTATAATGACTGCATACAGATATCTTGAGTTCACAATTATCCTTCTGGTCAGAGGCATGCTTAGCATAAGGGGATCAGCTTTCAGCTTATCTTCTATGGTTATGGGCGTAATGACAACAAGCACTGCATATATGATATATATCAGAAGAAACATGTCCAGAAGTGCGATCTTAAACATTACTGCGCTAAAGACAAGTAAAAATAATAGGTTTATCAGCAGACTATTCCTGCCTGCAATCAAGTCTTTTTTTATAATCTTAAACATTCAAAGCTCCTTTCGGCTGAATATTCTTATGGATATACTTACCGATATGGCAATAGCTGCTATAATCATCATCAGCATAAGGCCTAATGATATGCTCTTGCCATAATAATTGAGAATTTTGCCAAGATAATTGAAAAGGTTATTGCTTTTGAAGGCATCAAAGACTGGATCAACTGCCGATACCTGGATACCCAGCAGTTCTGAGTTTGAGGATATAAGATACTTAGAAACCATCCAAAAACCTCCCACCACTAAACCTGTCACAGCTACCCCTCCGGATATGACTGCCCCAAATCCAAACCTGTAAACAAATGGGAGGTAGATGCAGATTATAAGGGTTATTATCAAAACTAGAAGAGCTATACTCTCAAGTGAAAGTCTTTCCAGGAGCTCACCACCCAGACCGGGATAATTTTCTATTATCAGACCGAAGATAATTATCCATGTAAATGCTACCGCAGCCAGGATAAAGGATGACAGGTATCTTGCTATTACTATTTTTCTCCTTTTTATGGGAAGGCTGGCACACAGTATGTCTTTTCCATCCCTCATATCATTTCCCAGCGGGATCATGTTTATCAGGAGCCCAAAACCTATAGGCAGCATAAGATAAATATCAGAATTCTGGATCGATGCTGGAGCAATTGTAGTCCAGAAAACAAAGTTTACCAGAAATGCAAACCAGTATATCCTGATATCCTTTATGCTCAGCTTAAGCATCTTTTCCTCCGTTATTTGAAGTCATGAAGAACATTATGTCCTCCAACGTGGGTTTTTCTATGGTTACATTTGTAGTGAAACTTCTTTGTGCTTCCCTGACATCAGCTACCAGGGCTTCGAAACCATATTCATGCTTTTTTATTCCCTTAAACATTGATGCAGCTTCTTTTTCCAGAAGCTT
>CAYRTF010000050.1:8368-9084 GCA_964427165.1 uncultured Actinomycetota bacterium
AGAAAAGACAATCTCTCCGTTTTTAATAAATGTTACAAAATCAGCGATCCTTTCCAAGTCAGAAGTTATATGGGTGGAAAAGAGTATAGATTTCTTTTCATCTTGTATTAGCCTGGAGAAAAGGTCAAGAAGTTCCCTCCTAAAGACTGGGTCCAGTCCAGAAGTAGGTTCATCCAGTAAGATGAGCTTAGCATTATGGGAAAGAGCCATGGCCAGCTGGAATTTCATCTTCATGCCACGGGACAATGTCTTGAATCTTGATTTGAGGTCAAGTTCGAAATCATTCACATATTTTAGAAATAGGTCTTCATCCCATTCTCTGTAGAATTGAGCCACAATAGCTTTGTTCTGGTTCAGGTTAAGATGGTCATAAAAAGGAGGTATGTCATATACGAACCCTATCCTTGATTTTATATCAATCTCCTTTTCTATATTATCCTCTCCAAATATCTTGATGCTTCCGTTTTTCTTCCTAATAAGGTTCATGATCAGTTTTATTATTGTAGTCTTTCCGGCTCCATTGGGGCCAATAAGGCCCATTATATACCCATAAGGAAGCGCAAATGATACATCTTTTAAGGTGAAGTTAGCATATTCTTTTCTTAGTGATTTTACCTCTAATATATTTTCCATTATTCTTTTAATACACTTAGGTTACGGTTTTTCTTATTAAATCAGAGATAGATGATATCTCCAGATTTCCCTCCAAGGAAAAG
>CAYRTF010000051.1:0-6782 GCA_964427165.1 uncultured Actinomycetota bacterium
CATAAATGGCAGGCGAATCGAGAGAGTGCTGGAGAGATTTCTGGAAGATAAGACTTTTTCGGATTGCAGTATGGATTTTTGCTGTGTTGCAGTAAATGTAATTACAAGACAAAAGGAGGTTCTGTCCAGAGGCAGACTGCTTGATGCTGTCAGGGCATCGATATCGATCCCCGGTTTCTTTTCTCCATTATACCTTGATGGAAAACTGCTGATAGATGGGGGGCTTATCGAGCCCCTGCCCACTGAGGCCATAAAGATGTTTGATGTGAATTTTATTATTGGTTCCTCTATCACCTTTGAAAGGGATAGTGAAAAATACAGGTATCTTCAAATGGATGATCATCATCCGGCAGGAGAGGGACAGGTCTATGATCACCACAATACAGGGACAGGTAATCCCGATAGATTTAAAAAGCTTCACGATCTTTTTAAGGGCAGGAAAAGAGATGAAGAGCATAAGAGTGTATCGGTCCAGTCCATACTTGATACCAGCCTAAATATAATACACCGTGAGATGGCCTCAAAATATGAGAACCTTGCAGATATTGTAATAAAGCCGGAAGTAGGGGATTTCGGGTTCTTTGACCTTACCAATGGCAGCGAGATCATAAAGAGGGGAAGGGAAGCTGCAGAGGCGAAGGCCGGGGAGATCAGAAGGAAGCTGCGGTTAAGGTAATAATTTAACTATTATCCTATTGTTATAATAAATCCATATAAATATTACGCTAGAGAAGTTCGTATGTAATGCATTAACTCCAAATAGTATACAAATTCCTAGAAATCTTCATAATGAATAATACACTATATCAGTGCATCTAATAAATCTGGCTACTGGATAAAAGATAAGTAAATTCATATTTGCAATTAATAATTACCCTGCTATAATTTAATAAATATAAATAATAGCAGGGTTAAAATTTAACTAAAATATTTATTTCGCCAGAAATACTACATGCGTAAGCTTGTAGATGGAGGCGCCCCGCTGGAAGCGGACAGGCGAAGCCTGAAGTAGTAAATACTATGGGCGTAAGCCCATAGAAATTTATCAAACAGAAAATATTATACTCTATCATGTATATTAAAAGAAAACTTGAGAAAGAATTAAAAGATTATTTAGATGTACCGGAAATAATTGCTGTAATAGGACCAAGGCAAAGCGGTAAGACCACCCTTATTAAAAAGATCTGCAATGAGCTTAAGAATTCAATTTATTTAAGCTTTGAAGACAGACAATTGCTGGAATTATTTGAAACAGATTTAAAATCATTTGAGGAAATATACTTTAAATCTGAAAAAAATAAATATATAGTTATTGATGAGTTCCAATATGCTAATGAGGGAGGCAAGAGCCTAAAATATTTATTTGATTTTAATCCAGGAAAGAAAATAATAATTTCTGGTTCCTCAAGCATTGATCTTAGCATTAAAGCAATAAAATATCTTACTGGAAGAATCTTTATCTTAAATCTTTATCAGCTTGATTTTGAAGAATACCTCTTATTTAAAGATCCTGGCCTATACAATATTTTGAAACAGCAAAAAAACAAATTGGCCATAACTGGCTCTAAAGTGATCCTGCCTGAGGTAAGTGATCCAATTTCTAAGAAAATAAATATCTTCTATGAAGAATTCGGTATTTACGGAGGTTATCCAAGAGTTGTGACAGCAAAAACAAAGGAAGAAAAAATTAAAGTATTAAAAAATATTTACAGCATATTCTTTCTGCGGGAGGTGAAGGAAATATTAAAAGTTACTGAAGATTTCAAACTTACAAAACTAATAAAGGCACTTGCACTTCAGGTAGGCTCTCGAATTGATTACCAAAATCTTGGCACTCTTGCAGGTTTTAATTTTATGCAGACCAAGACTAATTTAAATCTATTGGAAAAAACATTTATTACAAAAAGTTTGCAGCCGTTCTATAAAAATAAATCAACCGAATTGGTCAAAAATCCCAAGATCTATTTTATAGATACGGGTTTCAGGAATATCGTGATTCAAAATTTTCAAAAATTTAGCGATAGGACAGATAAGGGCGCTCTTCTGGAAAATATTATATTTTCTGAGCTAATAAAAGATAACTTCAACCTGAATTACTGGAGGACAAAATCTCAAGCAGAGGTTGACTTGATAGCAGAAAAAAATCAAACAATTATTCCTGTGGAAGTAAAGAGCCATCTGGTAAAAACAACTTCAACCCGCTCAATGATCAATTTTATTAAAAAGTATAACGCTCCGGTAGCTGTAATATTTTCTGATGATTTGATCGGACAAAAAACTATTGATGATAAAGAATTAATATTTCTACCTTTTTGGCTGGGTATTCCAGAGAGGATTACTTGTCTCAGTTAAGCTTACTAATAAAGCACTATAGGAATTTATAATATAGCTTCATATATTTGTCATTAAGTATTCTTCCCATTATTTTTCCTCATCAAAAACCAGCTAGCTGCAATTCAAAACATACCTCCGGATTATTTTGAAACTGTAGAAATATTTATAACTAATATTATATTTATTCCAAATAGATTCTACTCTATAGAGTAGAGAAAAATCTTTTCCCAGGAATAAATTGACAGCATGTATATGTTTCTATATACTATGTATATAAAAATATACAATAAGTTAATAATAATATACTTTATGGCGGTCAATATTAATAAATTGAATAATAATCTCAGAATATGCAGATTCGAGTCAGGGGAGATCTCCCAGCAGGAACTTGCAAATATGGTCGGGGTTACCCGCCTGACCATACATTCCATTGAAACAGGAAAATTTAATCCTTCAGTGAAGCTTGCATTAAAAATTGCAGATTATTTCAACAAATCCGTAGAAGATATATTTTACCTGGATGAAGATTCAGATAAAGGAGTAGAAGAGAAATGAAAAGACTGATGAAAGTAAGTAATAATACTGCCCTGGTTTTATGCCTGGTTTCGATAGCGGGCCTTATATTTACAAATACATTCTATATACTGCTAAGGAATATGATCACCGGTATGGGGGATGTTGAAAGCTTTCTGAACAGGTTTTCGATTCCGGTAACAGCAGTCTATATCGTATTTGGATTTTTTCATCTAGCCGCAATACTGACCCTGGTCCTGGAGCTAAAATTTTTTAAAAGGGATAATTTCCTCCGTGCATTCCTATTCTTTACAGGTATTGTTTCCCTGCTGATGCTTTTTGGAGACTTTACACTTATGAGTGATATTTCCAAAGAATATGTTTTTGGTCTGCCCGGAGAGTTTAATATCCTGTTTTTCAATAAAAGAAAGTTTGGATAGGTAAAATATTTCTCATATTAACTTTATTCTGTTTTTATAGTATTGTATGTGGATAATGAACATCAGACAGGAAATAAAAAGATCTGCAAAGAAACAAATAGGCAACCACAACAGATCTCTAAATAATTCATTTAAGTTTGCAGGGAGAGGCATCACAAGGGTATTTCTGTGCGAGAGAAGCTTCAGGCTGCAGCTCCTTTGCTTTGTCCTGACTGTAATTGCCGGTTTCGTATTTAGAATAACAGGGACTGAATGGATATTCATAGTGCTTGCGGGCAGCATGGTGCTTGTGACTGAGATGATAAACACAGCTCTTGAATATGCAGTGGATCTTGTGACAGAGGAATACAGGATACTTGCGGAGCACATAAAGAATATATCCGCGGGGGCGGTCCTTGTAGCATCACTGCTTGCTGTTGTTGTAGGACTTATAATATTTGTACCTTATTTGCTGGAATTGCTCTAGGAGACCTGAGCCCAATTCTCGGACAGGTTCTCAGACATCAAACAAGAGCTTCTGCTATATAGGCATCTCTTTATCGGGAATATAATTTCTTTAAGTGGCTACCCCCTAAATAATTGATTTTACCTGTATTAGATAAGATTTATAGGACAATATCGCATAACAACAACATTAGATAAGATTTATAGGACAATGTCGCATAACAACAACATTAGATAAGATTTATAGTGAAATAAATGTATATTTATATATAATATATCAGTATTGTTTTAAGCATTAGAATGGGAGAAATAAAATGGCTGATCCAAGGCACTATGAAATAGCAGTTATAGGGGGAGACGGAACCGGTCCTGAAGTCGTAGAAGAAGGTAAAAAAGTACTGGAAGCTGCCGGGAAGAAATTCGGGATAAGCTTTTCATTTACTGATTTTGATTTTGGCGGTGAAAAATACAAGAAGACCGGAGAGACTATCTCTGACAAGGAGATAGAGGACCTGAAGAAATTCCGTGCCATCTATCTGGGTGCAATAGGCCATCCGGATGTTGCCCCGGGCATCCTTGAGTTGGGCATCTTGCTAAAATTAAGATTTGCATTAGATCAGTATATAAATCTAAGGCCGGTAAAGCTTTATCCGGGGATAGACGGTCCATTGAAAGATAAAGGTCCGGAGGATATTGATTTTATAGTAGTAAGGGAAAATACCGGCGGACTATACACGGGACATGGAGGAGTGACCAGAAAAGGAACGCCCCATGAAGTAGCTACGCAGGTAATGGTATATGACCGGCAGATGGTAGACAGGTGCCTTAAATATTCCTTTGAACTGGCCCAGGAAAGAAAAAAGGAAGGAAAGCCTGGAAAACTGACCCTTGTAAGCAAGACTAATGTGCTTACTTACGTAGCGGACCTGTGGTTCAGGGCCTTTATGGAGATGAAAGAAAGCTATCCCGATATCGAGACGGATTATAATCATATCGATGCTGCATGTATGTGGATGGTAAAGAATCCTGAATGGTATGATGTAATGGTAGTAAATAATATGTTCGGTGATATAATAACCGATCTTGGTGCCATGGTCCAGGGTGGTATGGGAATAGCTGCAGGAGGAAATATCAATCCGGAAGGAACATCGATGTTTGAACCCATAGGCGGCTCCGCACCTAAATATACAGGGATGAATATTATTAATCCACTGGCAGCAATTGAGGCCGGCAGGATGATGTTAAAGCACCTTGGAGAACCTGAAGCGGCAAAGGCCATAGAGAATGCTGTATCTGATGTCTGCACAAAAATAAAGAGCTTGAGCGCCGGCAAAATGGGCTATAGCACTACTGAAGTGGGAGATATGGTAGCCAGCCAGATATAAAAATATATGGAATAATAAATAAAGATATATATAATTTGGAGAAAATCATGAGAAAAATCATGTTATCCATACCTGATGATATGCTAAAAAAATAGATGATTATAGCAATAAAGAAGAAATTAAAAGAAATCAATTCATTCTGAAAGCAATTAAAAACTATCTTTTCGTCTCCCGGACTGAAGAATATTTTGATAAGAGAAGAGAAGCAGTCAGCAGGATCAGGAAAACAAGTGAAAAAATAATGAAAGCCGGAATTAGAAACTGGGATCCTGTTAAAGAAATAAGAAAAACCAGAGATGCTATTTAAAGAATTCGTGTTTTAGACCGCACTTTTTGCATATATAAGCCGTTCCTTCCGGAGCAAATATCTCGGCATCAAAAATTGCCATCCATTTCTTGTTCATCTTTACAAGGACCTTCTTGAATTCTGTAGCTCCGCAAAAAAGACAGGATAATCCCTTATTATTTATAACTACTGATTTTTCCTCTTCCATTGCTCCTCCATATTTTTAAAAATAATATTTATTTCAAGAATGGTAAAGCACCATACAGTCCATCAAGGGTATTTATTTATCCATCTTGTCCATTACTTCTTTTATCTTACGTTTTTCCCAGTTGCTTCCAGGACCTATAAGGAAAGTTCTTAGAGCATGCATGAGTACAGCAAACCCCCAGAACCCCAGAGGGAAAAGAAACCAGAGATTCCAATCCGCAGAATTGAATATAAAATTGGCCACATTAATTATAGTGAGAATAGCGGCCACTACTAAAAATATTATCAGGTGGATATAGAAATCCTTTATTTCTTTTACCCGCTTTTTTGCTACTGTATATTTTTCATCTACCATTGCTTATCTTTCTTTGAAATAAAGATGATTTTCTATAGATAATTATAGGCCAATATCGATACTGAGGTAAAGTTATAAATAAATTTAGATAATACCCTTGCCAATTCTAATAAAATACATATAATCTATAATCTTTGGGTTATTTATATTTAGGAGATAGATGAAGTTAGGGATCGTGGGTCTTCCCAATGTAGGGAAGAGCACACTTTTTAATGCAATAACAAGAGCAGGTATAGATACTGCGAATTACCCCTTTTGTACAATTGGGTCCAATATAGGCATAGTTGCTGTTCCCGATGAAAGGATCGAGCATCTATCCGGCATATACAATCCTAAAAAGGTAACTCCTGCAATAATTGAATTTGTAGACATTGCGGGTCTTATAAAAGGAGCCAGCAAAGGTGAAGGACTTGGGAACAGATTCCTTGCACATATACGAGAAGTAGATGCCATTATTCATGTAGTCAGGTGTTTTGAAGACAAGAATATCGTTCATGTAGAAAATAAGATCGATCCTTTAAGCGATATTGAGACTATAAACCTGGAGCTTATTTTTGCAGATATTGAGAGTCTTGATAAAAAGATAAAGCACCTAGAGAAAGATTGCAGGCACGGAAGCCAGATCGAGAAAAATGAACTCAAGATCCTTGAGAAAGTGAGGGCCCGTCTTGAAAAGGAAATACCTGTCAGGAATATGGATCTGGGACCCGTAGAACAGATCGCGGTGGATCCATTGTTTTTACTGACTTCAAAGCCGGTAATATATGCTGCAAATATTTCAGAGAAGGACCTGGCCAGGGAACCGGATGAAATGGAAC
>CAYRTF010000051.1:6792-8021 GCA_964427165.1 uncultured Actinomycetota bacterium
GAGGGTTCTGAGGTGATTACCATAAGCGCCAGGATAGAAGAAGAGATCGCCCAGCTCGACATTGAGGAAAAAGAGACCTTTCTTAAAGAGCTTGGAATAAAACAGTCAGGGCTTGAAAGCCTTATCAAATATTCCTACGGCCTTCTGGGCCTTATAAGTTTTCTCACCGCAGGACCGGAGGAAGTAAGGGCCTGGACAGTTAAAAGAGGCGACAAGGCCCCGGCTGCAGCAGGAAAAATACATAGTGATTTTGAAAAAGGTTTTATACGGGCAGAAGTAATCCCCTGCGCCAAACTCCTTGAGATGCAGTCATATTCTACTGCAAGAGAAAAAGGACTTGTCAGGGTAGAAGGTAAGGACTATGTGATAAATGATGGTGATGTTGTCTATTTCAGGTTCAATGTCTAGCGATACAATACCTATATAAGGGCCCTTATTCTAATTCCAATGAGAAATCTATTGCGGGTGCGGAATGAGTAAGCGCTCCCACAGAGACCACATCTATGCCTGTCTTGCAGATATCTTCCAGGGTATCAAGATTTACATTGCCGGAGGCTTCTATGATAGTATCTTCTCTTTTCTCCCTGATGAGCTTGACTGCGCGCCTCATTTCTTTTGGGGCCATATTATCAAGCATAATAATATCAGCCTTTCCCTCAAGAGCTTCTTCCAGTTCATCAAAATCCTTGACTTCCACTTCTATTTTCAGTGTATGCGGGGCATTGGCCCTTATGGATCCTATAGCCTTCAGGACCCCTCCAGCCGCAGCTATATGATTATCCTTTATAAGGATACCATCGAAAAGCCCGAAACGGTGGTTAAAGCCGCCCCCGCAGAGTACTGCATATTTTTCGATCTTTCTGAGAAGCGGCCTGGTCTTTCTTGTATCAACTACCCTGACTTCATAAGGAGAAGCGATCATTGAAAATTTGCCTGTAAGAGTTGCTATTCCAGACATATGCTGGATGAAATTAAGACATGTCCTTTCGGCCTTTAATATCGAAACCGCCGGACCGCTGATATCACAGACCCTGTCCATAAAATCAAGACTGTCGCCATCATTTTTAAGTATCTTTATCTTTATCTCAGGATCTATCTCGTGAAAAGTATAAGCTGCCACATCTATGCCGGAAAGTAGCGCACCTCCTGGTTCCTTGCAGACAATATAACCATTTGATTTATTCTTTTCAGGTATAAGGTATCCGGATGTAATATCTCCATAGCCACCC
>CAYRTF010000051.1:8031-9082 GCA_964427165.1 uncultured Actinomycetota bacterium
TTTTTATCATGTCCTTTTATGTCCGGCTGTAAATACTTAAAAAAATTTATTTTAGGAGCCTGTCCGGGAATTGGCTCCCCGTTATAAAAAGGTTCCTAATCCGCTTTTTTAAAAGATACTTTGTCTTTTTTAAGTATTATATGTTTTTTCCAGTTTTTGTCATCCTTGTCCGGAAAATCAGATCTCAGATGGGTCCCCCTGCTCTCCTCACGGATAGCTGCTGACTTGACTATAAGGTTTGCAACAGTAAGCATATTAGCGAATTCAACAGTATCTTTATCAGCCTTATCGTACAGGTTCTTATTTCCGATATGAAACTGTATAAACTTCCTGGCTTCTTCAAGCCCGGATTTGTTTCTTAATATACCCACCTTCCGGCTCATCATATTTCTGAGACTGGAGACAAGAGTCAGGATATCAAGTTTTGTTCCAGTGGAGGTGTGCCCCCCACTGGAGGTCTTTGCAGCTTCTTTTACTATGTCTTTCACTCCGGAAAGTACCCGTTTTTCTTCTTTTACAGTTTTAGACCTCAGCCTATTTTCGATATCCTGATAGATCTTCCATCCATAGACAAGGCCTTCCATAAGTGAATTGCTGGCAAGCCTGTTTGCTCCGTGGGCCCCTGTGGCAGCTGTCTCGCCGCATGAATAGAGGCCCTCTATATTGGTCCTTCCATCATGACCGGTCCTTATGCCTCCATTCAGGTAATGTTCGGCGGGAGATACTTTTATCAGGTCCTTTGCAAGGTCCAGGCCATTTTCCCTTAATTTAAATATTATGTTTGGAAATCTTATTTTCAGGTGACTCTCCGGAATATGGGTGGCATCAAGGTAAACAAAGTCACATCCGCTCCTATCCATCGTCTTTATCATCTCTTTTACTACTATATCCCGGGGTGCCAGTTCCTCCCGGGGGTGCTTTCCTGTCATGAAACGATTCCCTGTGCAATCCCGGAGGTATGCTCCTTCTCCCCTTAAGGCTTCACTTATTAAAAAGAGTTTGCTGTCATTGGTCCTAAAGACTGTAGGGTGAAACTGGACAAACTCTATAT
>CAYRTF010000052.1:0-5804 GCA_964427165.1 uncultured Actinomycetota bacterium
CCTGCAAGGAGTGCCAGGTATACTGAAGCAATATCACCCAGATACATGGCCGAAAGCGCCTTTGCAAGCTTCGACTTGCCTTCTACCGGGATCTCGACTATCTCCGCAACATTTGATCTTATCTGCTCCAGGGTCACCTCAATACGGGTCTTCATCTTTGGACCCGCATCCGGGTCCCTGAAAGCTATCAGGACAAAACTACCGGTAATACCTGCAAGTCTCTCCCAGCCGACAGTCTCGTTGTGATTAAGCTCGGAGAAGTTATTCCACCAGCATGGAGTCTTGCCATTTTCATTTATCTCGCATTTTAATCTGTATGAAAGCGCAGAATAGATCCCTTCGGTCCCATAGATTATCGGCAGCCTGTCCCCGATCTTGACTGCCAGCTGCTTTGCCGGATTAGCAGCGGTCAAAGTCTTCCTGTTATAAATAGAGGCTTTTCCCTTTATAAGGCCAAGCGCTTCTTCCACATCACCTTCATCTATATCAATGAGGCCCAGAGCACCCATTGCAAGATATACCGGAAAGAAAAGATACCCTATTGCCCCTCTCGGCTGAAGGCCGGAAGGTATGTTCAGTGTTGAATAACCGCAGTCTTCGGCAAGATCTTTTAGCTTTCCGCCTGAACATTCTATGAGAATACAGGCATCGCGCCCGATCGCCTGGCTGAGCGCCGAAATAGTCTCTTCGGTATTTCCGGAATAACTTACAGCCACCACGAGCCACCCCTTGCCTACAAAGGCGGGGAGATCATAGCCCTTCACTACTTCGACCGGGACCTTTATTTCATCTGCCACCAGCGTTTTGATTATATCTGCTGAAAAGCCCGAACCTCCCATACCGAGGATCGCTACTCCCTTAAAATCACTGGAACCAAGTTTTGAAAGGTCCGCATTTTTAGCTATATTTTGTGCCTCAATGAGCTGCTCATAGAAACCTTCTTCGGCCTTTAGCATACCGGCCGGATCCAATTCCTGCATTTTTTTTAGATCATCAAGATCGTTCATCGTCACTCCTTTATTCTGATCACGTTTTTATGGTTTTATAATATTTTCAAATATCCGAAGTCTTTTTTCAGCCCTTTATCCCGTCCATTATCTTCTTTCCAAGTCCCTGGAGATGCTCAGATCTCTCGCTGTTCTGCCCCTCGCTGTATATCCTTACCACAGCTTCTGTCCCTGAGGGCCTTATCATCACCCAATTGCTTTCATCCAGAAGATATTTATACCCGTCAATTGTAATAGCATCTCCTGCCCCAGCATCTTTTAGTATCTCCGGGGTTCCATTATCCAGCATCGATACAAGCTTCTCCTTCTGCCGCATTGTTATCTCATAATCAGTCCTCTGGAAATCAAAATATCCAAACTCCCCGTAGATATCCGCAAGTATCTGGTTTGGTGTCTTTTTCTCGCGGCATATTATCTCAAGCAGCCTCAGTCCCATTATCATCCCGTCGCGTTCAGGAATATTTCCATATGACCAGAGACCGCCGCTTTCCTCTCCGCCCATTATTACTCCGCCCTCAAGTATCTTTTCCCCTATATATTTGAACCCCACAGGAGTTATCTCGAGCTCCAGGCCGAATCTGGCACAGATGCGGTCTATTATCGAAGACGTGGTCACAGTCTTTATTACCCTTCCTTTTAACTCCCTGCGCTGCGCAAGATCACGCAGTACCATTGCAAAGATATGGTGAGAGCTTATATAATTTCCATCTTCTCCCAGTGCCCCTATCCGGTCGGCATCGCCGTCAAGACAGATCCCGAACTGGCATTTATTCTCCTTAAGCGCTTCTACCGCCTCATTAAGATTATCTCCTATAGGTTCGGGGTTCAGCCCGCCAAAACCGGGATTTATCTCAGCATGTATCTCTACTATATTTTTAGCTCCAAAACTTGATAGTATCTCGGCAAAGATCTCCTGGCTTGCACCATACATGGGTTCGAAAAGAAGCTTGAGGTCAAAACCTTTAAGGACATCTGTATCTACCTGCCCCAGGGCATGATCAATATATTCACCGGTGAAGCTTTCTTTTATTATATTGCCGCCATCAGATTCTCTGAATTCTGCCGGGAGCCCGGATCTTACATAGGAAGAATTGACTTTTTCGACCTCAGCTTCGACATCATCTATTATGTCCATTGTGGCCGAACCGCCAAAGGGGGCCTTTATCTTGTATCCATTATAATAATAGGGATTATGGCTCGCAGTTATCATTATGCCGAGATCAGCTTTTCTATTTACTACGGCTGTAGACAAAGTCGGTGTGGGAGTTATATCGGTCGAGAGAAGTACCTTTATATCATTTGCACCAAGGACCTCTGCGGCAGTACGTGCAAAATGACCCGACATAAACCTTGTATCATAGCCGATAACAACCAGCGGCATCCTGCCTGCCACCTTCTTTTTAAGATAATTGCAGACTCCGAGCGTCACTATTCTTACCCTCTCCATTGTAAAGTCATCGGATATTATGCCTCTCCAGCCATCCGTTCCAAATTTTATTTTTTTAATTTTCATAAATATTGTCCCTTTTTATATCATTTTCTTTTGCAGCTATCATGTCTTGTTCTTCAGATAGTCATAATCGGCTTTTACCATTATCTCAACAAGCTTTGCAAAGTTGACCCTTGGTTTCCATCCGAGCACCTTCTCTGCCTTGCTGCTGTCTCCCACAAGCAGGTCCACTTCTGCAGGTCTTAAGAATTGGGGATCTATCTTCACATATTTTTCCCAGTCAAGATCCAGGCATTTAAATGTGGTCTCCACCCATTCCTTAACAGTATGAGTCTCCTGGGTACTGATGACAAAATCATCTGCCTTGTCCTCCTGCAGCATGAGCCACATCGCCTCAACATAGTCCCTGGCATATCCCCAGTCTCTTTTTGAATCCAGGTTTCCAAGATAAAGCGCATCGGCAAGCCCCAATTTTATCATTGCTGCATGATATGTAACTTTCCTGGTAACAAATTCAAGACCCCTCCTGGGTGACTCATGATTGAAAAGTATTCCGCTTGAACAGTGCATATCATAGCTTTCCCTGTAGTTTACGGTCATATAGTGCCCATAGGCCTTAGCTACCCCGTAAGGGCTTCTTGGATAAAATGGCGTAGTCTCTTTCTGGGGTACTTCCCTTACCTTTCCAAACATCTCGGAACTTGAAGCCTGGTAAAATTTTATATTCTTGTCCATATGCCTCATGGCCTCAAGCACCCTGGTCACTCCGATCCCGGTAAATTCACCGGTAAGCACCGGCTGTTTCCAGGAAGTGGGCACAAAAGACATCGCACCAAGATTATATATCTCATCGGGTCTGGATTCCTTGAGTGCATCTATTATGGAAAGCTGGTCAAGAAGGTCTGCCTGGACAAATCTTAATTTGTCCCTTATATGTTCTATCCTGTTAAAATTCTCTACAGAGGACCGCCTTACCATCCCATAGACATCATATCCCTTTTCCAATAAAAGATCTGCCAGATAGGACCCGTCCTGTCCTGTTATTCCTGTTATGAGAGCTCTCAAAATATCCCCCTTGCCTGATATTTCAATCCTTGGCCATATTTATTATAGTTTTATATCTTAAAACTTTATCTCATCTTCTTTTATGCTTGAATTGATATTTATCTTTATTCCGCCGGCAAGGATATTGCCTTTTGCTATTTTTGTATTATCTCCTATAACCGAAACACCGCCTATACTGACATCATCTCCTATTTCAACATTATGGGAGATTATGGAATCTTTGATATGACAATTCTTTCCTATCCGGCAATTATCAAATATTACTGCACCCGATATCACTGAACCGCTGTCTATTCTGCAATTATTTCCTATTACAGAAAGAGGCATTGCCCGTGCACCCGGCTCAATGACCGTGCCGCTCCCGACTAATACAGGTCCTGACTTGAAGCTTTCTGTCTGGTGTTTAACATTTTTTCCAAGATAGATATCGTCTCTTAGCTCCGGATAGGGATAATCATATTCTATCTTTCCAAGCGCTATGTCGTGATGGGCGGCAAGATACTTCTGGGGGGTTCCAACATCAAGCCAATATGAATCGGAAACATAACCGTATATCTTGTAGTTTTTTTTAAGGGCGGTGGGAAAGAGACCTCTTTCAAATGAATATTTCACGCCAACAGGGGCAAGCTCAAGAAGATGAGGCTCTATTATATAAGTTCCGGCATTTATTAGATTTGTGACTATCTGGTCGCGGCCTGGTTTTTCCAGGAATTCTTTTACCCTCCCATCATCTCCTACCGGTACGAGACCATAAGCGCTAGGGTCCTCTACCGGGGTAAGGGAGATAGTAATATCGGCCCCTTTCTCCTTATGGAATCTTTTCATATCCGTAAGGTCAAGCGATGTAAGGATATCCCCATTGAAGACCATAAAAGACTTCCCGTCCAGGCAGCTTTCCACATTTTTTACCGCGCCGCATGTACCCAGCGGACTGTCTTCCGCAACATAGTCCAGGTTAAGTCCAAAGTCTTTCCCATTCCCGAAATAATCCTCAAATATTTTAGGGAGATAACAGGTCGATAACACAATATCTGTAAGTTTGTGGGACCTGAGCCATGACAGAAAGCTGTACATGAAGGGCCTGTTCATAAGAGGCAGCATCGGTTTTGGGTTTAGCCGGGTCACCGGCCTGAGCCTGGTTCCCTGACCGCCCACGAGAATTACCGCTTTCATATTTTCTTCCTTTCCAACTCTTTCTATACCGGCTTGCCGGTCAGTTTTTTTGGTGATCACATAAATAGCAAGATCATGATATAACTATCAACATGTCTTTTTTTCTAAAAGGTCCGCAACTCTTTCGCGCCACCAGTCAAGCGCATCGCCAAGAGACCTCTCAAGTGAATATATTGCTTTCCATTCTGTATCTGATACAAGTCTCGCATTATCCCCAAAGATCGTCCCTATGTCGATCGGCCTGAACTTATCATCGTCCCTTTTGACCTTTATGCCGCTTATTTTGCTAAGGGAAAGCAGCATCTCCAATAGCTTTGAGATTCTTACAGGTTTTCCCGAACAGACATTATATGCCTGGCCGGGTCTTCCCTTATCCATTATGTGCCAGTATGCCCGGACAACATCCCTGACATCCAGGAAGTCCCTCCTCGAATCCAGATTTCCCACCAATATTTCAGGCTCCTGTTCTCCAGCCTCGATGAGGGCTATTTGCCGTGCAAAATCAGAACACACAAAGCCCTCTGACTGCCCCGGCCCTATGTGGTTAAATGACCTGCTGACCATTATATTTAAATTATATGCCCTGTGGTATACCATGGCGGTAAAATCCATTGCAGATTTACTTATAGCATAGGGGTTATTGGGATAGATCTTGTCTGTTTCCTTTATTGCCATGCCGCCTTCGATCTCCCCGTACTCCTCTGCAGTGCATACAATAAGGGTCCTGGCTCCAGAAACAGATGATCTCACACTGTCAAGTATATTTATCCCTCCCAGCACATTTGTGCTAAAGGTTCCTATGGGATCTTTCCAGGACCGGCTCACAGAACTCTGGGCAGCGAGGTGATATATCTGCTGAGGCTTAAAATCAGATATTATCTTTTCAACTTTACTGAGGTCAAGGAGGTCTGCTTTCTCCTCTTTCAGCCCGGAATCCCCTATTTCCAGATCACCTGCGCTGCAGTTAAGATCCAGGCCCAAAAATTCATGCCTGCCAGTACCAGCAAGAAATTCTATAAGATGTTTCCCTGCAAATCCTGAAAGACCGGTTATTAATATCCTCAAATCAGATTTTTCTCCTAAATCTTCTTTTTAAACTATTTTAATAT
>CAYRTF010000052.1:5814-8904 GCA_964427165.1 uncultured Actinomycetota bacterium
GTAAAAAGACTAAAAATTTTCACCTTTTTATCATGCTCTTTATTGCAGCTGTCAGAAATCTAAGGCCCAGGATCACGAGAAGCAGCGGCATAAGTACTACTTTGACGCTCTTCCTGTAGTTCTTCCAGAAAAAATAAAAAACACTTTTCTGCATTCTATAGCTTGCCCTTATTTGCGCCCTGCGGCTGGTCCTGTTTTCACCGGCATATATTTTTTCCCCTGCCTGTTTATTGCCGGTACCATTGTCTTTGCCATTACTGTAGTCCTGACCGGTTCTTATTCCATTCCTGTTTGGGCTTTTACCGTTTTTAGATGCCGTTTTCCGGCTGCTTCCTCCCACATGATGAAGTATCTCTGAATGGGGCATATAATGTACCTCCCATCCATTCTGCCACATACGGTAGCATATATCGATATCTTCCACATACATAAAATATCTCTCATCCAGGGGTCCTGCTTCCTCAAGGGCCTGCCTCCTTATTATCATGCATGATCCAGAGACCCAGTCCACGCCAAAGGGTTCGTCCCTATTAATGTCAGCCATCATATATTTTCTGGAGACAGGGTTCCCCGGATAAATATGAGTCAGGATCGTATGGACAGCCGCACTGAAAAATGATGGGAATCTCCTGCAGGAATATTGCACCGACCCATCACTGTTTATTATCTTTGGTCCTGCTAATGCCACCCGCGGGTTTTTATCCATATAACTCATAAGCTTGTCTATCGAATCCTTATAGACTTCGCAGTCGCTGTTTATAAGGAGAACATACTTTGAATCTGTAGTTTTTATGGCCTGATTGTTTGCCGCGGCAAAGCCGGCATTTTCTTTATTGGATATCAGGATTATACCATTGTGATTTTTAGCAATAAACTGGCTGGTGCCGTCTGTAGATGCATTATCCACAACAATAGTATCAAAATCTTTTCCGGGAGGATGGGAATATATGGAATCAAGACATTCCTTGAGATATCCGAGACTATTATATGATACTATGATTATGCTTAATTCTCTTATTTCTTTTCCCCGGTCATATTTTAAATCCGGCTCCCTGCTTTCTACCGGTATCTTTTGCAATACTATTTTACCAGAAAACTAAAGAATATTTCACGATAAAATATGGTTTGAAAGCTAAATTGCTGCTAAATAAGAAATATCTGCTGATCCAATGTTAAATAACATTCTGCTGTAGAATTTTCTATTGGGTATTAATTACAATATTTCTTTTATCGTGCGACAGAACTTCTCTGATCCCTCAAGTCTATTGTCTTACTCAATATCTACCACTACCGGCAGGTGGTCGGAGGCTGTGCTGTATGGTACCTTAAGATCTGATATTTCTATGTCCGGAGTAACCCAGATATAATCAATCCTTTGAAGGGGTTCTTTATGAGCATAAGTCAGCTCATCTCCCTTGCCTGATTTTAATTGCGAATCGATAAGTCCTGCAGAATACATCATCCCGATCTCATCAGACCCTTTTTCTGCATTGAAGTCTCCCATAATAGCTGTCCTCTCCAGTCCATCCCATTGTTTGAGCAGTTCCTGTACCTGCTTTTCCCTGATCCCGCCCTCATCTTCGATCTGATGCAGATGGGTGCAAATTATATTAATAGTTTTGCCATCCGGAATCTCTACTTCAACAGTTAGATAACTTCTTCTAAGTGGCGCATCCATCCTTGGCAGAAAATCGCTTTTCATAAGTCTCATGGGATATTTACTTAAAACTGCATTGCCCCATACAGCGTCAGACGCGGGCATAAAAATGTATTGCATATCCAGTCTGTCTGCCAGCCACTCAAGGGTATCTATTGATCCATTGATCACCCAACCGCGTGATACTTCTTGCAGGGCCAATATATCTGCACCATTTCCCTCAATCACTCTGGCAATCTCTTCAAGATCCAGATAACCTTTTGTATTAAATCCCATATGTATATTATAGGTCATTATTCTAACCGGTAATTCTTCCTTGAACGGGTCGTCAGGATTTTTTTGTGGTGCTGCAAGTATGAGAGGGATAATAAGCAGCATGATCATAAGACACAGGGGAACAAACCTCTTTGATAAATACCTCACCTCAGGTCCTTTATCTTTATCCCCGGGCGATAAACCGGACCCGGTGATGACTGAAAGAAGTGAAAAAATTCCCAGGATCACAGATACTGATAATGGGACCATCCAGTTTTTAAAGGGCAGGGCCATATCGTATCCACCATAATATAAAAAGGTAAAAATAAAGAATAAAAGTCCGCTTATTCCCACAGCAAAAGTATTTTTCCAGGGATTCCTGTTTATTGAGATCCCCGCAGCTTTATCTAAAATAATTAATATGAGCCAGAAGGAACTGATATTGCCGAAAACTGTCTGCAGGGTATAGAGGTATCCACTCATACCGGGCCAGAAAGAAAGAATGAGTAATGCTGCGGTGACTATAGTAACAGGCAGCCTGGCTTTTTTTGATTTAAATAAATAAAGAAAAGCTAAAGCTGCAATATTTGAAACCAGGATAACCGTGGTTGAAATAATTGAATTAAAACCGGAGATAGCATTATGTGAGGCTATATTCTGGAATTTAAATAGATGGAGAAATATAAAAGGTATGATCATTATCAAAGTATAAAAAACTGTTTTTCTGCCATCTGCGGGTTTTGTCTCTTTTAATTCATAGTAGAGATTAAATATTAACCAGAATTGTATTGCAATCATAAATAAAATATCAGCAGTTATAAATAGACTGGGCCTCCATACCATATCCCAGGTTCCAAGAAGGCCGTGAATAGCAGTATCCAGGCCAATACCAAGAACCAGGCCAGGTATGAATATATTCAACAGATTGACTCTCCTCTGCTGCACAAGAGACATAAAGAAAGTGAAGCTTGCAAGCCATAGGATGGTCCCCAGAGCTGAGATCGCCAGACTTAATGGCGGCCAGGGGTTTATCTGGATCATTAATCTTACAATAGATATTCCGCCCGGCAGGACCCACATTAAGTGGCTGGATCTTATTTTAAATAAAAAACCAGTAAAGAAGACGAGGGTAAAAGTTATTAGAGCGTATATCAGTACATCATAAAGGTCAATATTGG